>NZ_AHMP02000001.1:0-20000 GCF_000243735.2 Leptospira kmetyi serovar Malaysia str. Bejo-Iso9
GCGAGAATATAGGCGAGCGGCATTTCCAAAAACAAAAACGACCAAGGAGGATTGGAATATCCGCTCGGAGTCAATACGGTCATGCTGAGGACCGCGATCACGTATAAGAACCCCATGTAGATCAAACAACGAAGATACAAGGAGATAAGGGATTCTTCCGGCGCTTACGAACCGGTTCCACAAACCGCAAGAGCTTACAAGGCGAAGGGAATCGGTTCCTTGATCGTAGGAGACGAAAACTACGGAGAAGGTTCTTCGAGAGAACACGCCGCTATGGAACCGAGACATCTCGGCGCGAGAGCGGTTCTTGTAAAATCCTTCGCGAGAATTCATGAAACCAACCTGAAAAAACAAGGGATGCTAGCGCTAACGTTTGCGGACAAAGCGGACTACGATAAGATTCAGGAAGAGGATGAAATCGATATTCTCGGTTTAACCTCTTTTCAGGAAGGAGTTCCTTTGACTCTCGTGTTGCACCACAAAGACGGTTCTTCTCAAGAGATCAAAGTGAATCATACTTTCAACGCGCAACAGATCGCTTGGTTCAAGGCGGGAAGCGCGCTGAATCTAATCAGCGAAGAGCAAAGAAAAAAGGGCTGATTTAAGAGAATGGAGAACGCGCGCGCCGCAAAGCGCGCGCGGATATTCCGTTTTTGTAAAGTAGAATTCTTGCCCGCAATTTTGTCGGAGTTCCGACAAAAAGAACAAATCCGCCGACTACGACCATTCTCCCGAAAACGAATCGCATCTTAGGCTTGTCTTTTGTAGTGAAGCACGTTGGTTCCGGATCGGAACGTTTCCGAACCCAGAAATTCCAGCCGAAGACTTTCGTGCAGGGTTACGGTTTCGAATAACCGTGGACCTTGTCCGACAAGAACCGGATGAACCACGAAATGATACTCGTCGATCAAACGAAGTTCCGAAAGTTGAGAAGCAAGACTCAAGCTGCCCACGAAGATATCCTTTCCGGATTCTTTCTTCAACGCGGTCACTTCGTCCGCAAGGCTTCTGGTTGCCAATCTTGAATGCGCGTCCTGGACGCTTTTCAATGTGCGGGAGAATAAAACCTTCTCCATGGAATCGAACACTCGAGCGAACTCATTCGTCGTTTCCGACTCGGATTGATTTTTAGCGACTTCGGGCCAGAAGGGGACCATCAATTCATACGTGATTCTTCCGTAGAGGATCTGACTTCCGGAACCTAAGACGCCGGTAAAGAATTTGTGCAATTCTTCATCGGCGATCATACCCGTGTGGCCGCAATATCCGTCGGCGCTGATGTTGATCGCAAAAACAACTTTTCTCATGGAGCGTTTATGCCGGACTCTCCTGAAAAATTCAAGCATTGATTGTTTCGTTTTTTAGAATGGAATTCGGCATAGCGCGTAAGATCCGACTTATAACTCGACACACTGGATCGCGCGTAAGGTCCGTAACATCACATAACAACAGTCCGAACGCATAACACGATCGTTACGATCTTCGGCGCGCTTTGAGTTCCGATTTTATTGCTTGGATTTTTTCTTAGCGGGCTCGGGTTCCAAGCCTTTGCGGAAAATTCTGGAGACTTCTTTGATCGTTGCTTGGATTTCTGCGGGAGGAATTTTATAAACGCACTGACCCATAAAACCGAGCGCGAACGTAAGAGACGAGATCGCATACGCGATGGATTTTAAGTCGGCCTTCGGATCGATCTTACCGGCTTTCTTAAACTTTTCCAACTCGGCAGTAAACTCGGGAAGGGCTTTCGTATAAATTTTCTTTTGAATGATCTGACTGACTTCCGGATCCAAGATGATTTGACTCACGGCCACTTTCATAAAGTCTTCCGCGTCTCTGAAGTCTCTGCATTTTCCGGACATGGAATATTGCAGACTCGCTTCCAAGTCCTGATAACTTTCCGGATTTTTTTGTGAAGAACGAGAAGGGGTAGGGGGAGCGTCTTCGGATTTGATGTCCTCGGCTCGGGTAAGAATCGCCTCTAAGAGACCTTTTTTGTTTCCGAAGTATCGGAAGATCAAAGCCTCATTTGCATTTGCGAGCTTAGCTATATCTTTAGTATTAGCCGCATCGTAGCCCTTTTTCGCGAAAACTTGAATGGCGGCCAGAAGGATTGCGGTTTCGGTAGCGTTACGATCTCTCTTTCGAATCAACGTTTCAGAGGCAGAATCATCCTTCAATGGAGTGTCCGAATTGTTTGCCTTTGATCTCACCGACTTCATTTTGATCCCTATAAAAGTTAAGACAGATCCAGTGTCACTCACTATTTCAAGAGAGCGCCGCTTCTCTCAAAACGCAACTTTGAGAAGCATCCGATAACGTGGAGAATGTTATAAGCATTTAACCGACCTCATCCCCGCTTTTTGCATAAGACCCTACTTGTACTTTTTTCCGTTCTACATTTTATTCTAGATTGTCATTTTTTAAGTCGGGAAAAAAGATTGCAATAAGTAAGTAAGTGGTTACATAAAAGAAGGTGCAGAATGTCCGGCAATTCTTCTAAAAAAATAGACTATTCTCTCGTCCCGAACGTTTCTCAGGAAAATACGTTTCGGAAAATTTCTCCGATCCGAAGGGATTTGCTGATGGCGGCGGTCCTTTTCGTCGTCTCGGTCCTGCTTTTATTTCCGAATATAGGCTCGAGGGCCGTGCTTTCCCAAGGCGACGAAGAAATGCACATCGCTACGATCCGAGAAAGCATCCAAACCGGAGAGATTCTATTTCCTAGATTCGAAGGTTTTATGAATTTATACAAACCCCCGGTTCTTTTTTGGACGGGGATCGCGTCCGATCTGATTTTCGGAATGAGTCTGACCTCGGAAAGGCTTCCTTCCTTGTTGCTGTTTGCGGGAACGGCGATCCTGATCTACTTCGCGCTTCGATTGTTCAAAGCGGGTCCGATCTATTCCGTCGTGATCGCTTCGAGTTATCTGCTGACGCTCGGAGTTTTTAAATTCTCGCGTTTGGTGATGATGGAAGCGTTGATGACGTTTCTACTCGTACTCTCCACGTATCTATTGCTCGCATTCTTTAAAAAACGAAACAGATCCTATCTGATCGGAGCCGCGCTCGTATCCGGGTTCGCTTGTCTTGTCAAAGGTCCTTTGTTTCAGATTTATTCGGGAACCGTACTCGCGAGTTGGGCGTTTATACACGCGTTTCAATTCCAATCCACGGGAGAATGGTCCGGCAAAAAACGTTTCGTAAAGATGATCGTGGATCAGGTCTTGTTTCACGGGATCGCGTTAGGCGTTCTTGCGGTATGGGGCGGAGTATTGACCTCTCTTTCCCCCGCGGGCAACGCGTTTTTAAAAGTTTTCTTTTTCACTGAGAACCTTGGAAAATTCTCTTCTGCAACAACGAATCAGAATGAGTTCATTATCCTTTTGGGGTGGGTCCTGTACTGTCTTCCTTTCACGCCGTTTCTTTTGGAAACGATGTCGAAGACGATTCTTAAAACTTCCCAAAGTTTTGGAGGGATGATAGGCAGGATCCTTATTTTTTCGACCATCGCGGTTTCGATGATACACGAACTTCCGAATCGAAAAGATTATTATTATATTCTACCGTTGATCCCTCTGGCTTTTATCGGAGTGGGGCTTTACTTCTCGAGAAAGAATCAAGAGGTTTCGTTGTCCGGTCCGCTTTCGCGCAACTTCCGATTTTTGATCTTCGTTTCCATTCTTTTGGGGCTCGGAAAAATTCTTTTGGATTTTCGTTCGGGACAAGAGGCTTGGGCCGATCTTCTTTGGGTCGGTTTCGCGAATATCGTGGGTGCGTTTTGGATGATCCCCGATAAAAGAACCGTTCTTTATAAGACTTCCTTAACGCTTCTGCTCGGAACCGGGTTTATGTTTTATCTTCAATTGGTCTTGATTCCTTCGGTCAATCTTCCCGACGTTCCGTTGAGCGGAAGAATCCAGGAAAGTAAGAATCTCTGCGTCGTTTCCGAAAACCCATGGGTCGCTTTGACCTTTAAGAACGCGTTACCCGGAACCGCGGTCGAACATTCTTTGCCGGGAGCGCAGATGAATTGTATGGACGGAAAAAGGGACGTCGTGTTTTACAGAACCGAGTCCGCTTTGCCGAAAGGGTATTCCCTTGCACAAACCTGGTCGATCTGGAAACGTGATCTCGGATTGAAGGAAGTTCTGATCCATCAGGATTGGTATGATAAGATTCAACTTTTTAGCGCGGATCAAATCTTCACCGAAGCGAATCCGTTAGGCGGCGTTCGATGAACGCAGGTCTAAGACACGCAATCCGATACGCACCGGTTTATATTCTTCTTACCTTGACGCTCGTCGTGGTTTTGGTCAAGTACGGAAGGAATATTCAAAAAAATGAATTTTATTCTCCCGAAAGCAAGGAAGTGTGCCTAACGTATTGTACGAAGCTGGCCGGTTGTGTGACCGAGATGTTTCCGGGAATGGTGGTCCAAGAACAGATGGGAAAAATCGAAAATTCCTGTCTGAGAGGATGCAGAAAACATTTCGATAAGATGCAGGTTTGTTTGTCCGGAATCGAAACTGCGAGTTGCAAATCCCTGACCGGTTGTCTCCAAACGGAAATTAAAAAGTATTATTAAACGAAGTTCCTATTCGGAAAAATTCTTATAATACTTTTTCACCTTCTCCACGTATTTCTGCGTTTCCTTGTAAGGGGGAATTCCGCCGTAACGATCCACCGCTCCGGGCCCGGCGTTGTAGGCCGCGAGCGCGTGATCCAAATTCTTATATTTGCTCAAAAGATCGCTTAGGAATTTCGTTCCACCCGCCACGTTTTCGGCCGGATCGGAAGGATCGTCCACTCCGAGAAGATCGGCCGTGGAAGGCATGAGTTGCATCAAACCGACGGCCCCTTTGGGAGAAACCGCATTGGTTTTAAAACCGGATTCCGCTTTGATCACGCTTTGTACGAGAGAAGGGTCCAAATTATTTTTTTCGGATTCCTTTCGGATGATTTCGGCGAGGGTCGGATCGACGCCTTTTAAATCTCCGCGAGAATCTCTTCTCCAGGGTTCGGAGGAAATTCCGGAAAGTCCCGTGGGTTCGGGAGAATTCAAATCGATTTTGGTTTGTGCCGCTTTTAAGATCGAATCAAAATCGGCCGGGGTTTGAGAACGGTTGGAAACCGGCGCTTCCTTTACGAACTGACTCGGAAGACTTTCAATTTCTCGAATTCGATTCAAAATCGATTGGACGGTGGGAAGTTCTTCGATCCTCATATTATGTCTCTCGGAGAATTCTCCAGAAAGAATGAACTTTTTTTCTCTTTTTGAGGAAATTTCAAGGGATTCTTGATAAATCCGCCGCTTGCGAAATACTGCCTTCTGTGATTGAAATTGCCATCACATCCAGAATCTCTGCGTTCCCGATTTTATATGCGAAGTCCAGGGGCTTTTTCGAAAAGGAAGGAGTTCAGGTCCAAATTCGGGTCTTGGAAAACTACGACGCGATCCTCGCTTTCTTAAGTTCGGGTAAGATCGAAGTCGGAGAAATTCCGTTCACCACTTGGTTGGATCTTCACTTAAAGAAAACGGCTCCGAACAAGGCCGTCTATCGCGGGATGATTCTTTCGAGAATGATTCATTCTTTTTATTCCAGATACAATTCGAGTACGGATTCGATCCTAGAAGGAACTCCGTATATCATTCCCGTAATGCAGAATACATCGATCGATAAATTATTGGCTCAGGAATTTTTGAGGTCCAGTCGCTTTCGTAAGAAGATTTCGCATTCGTTCGTGTTCTCCAGATCGTATCTTTTGGAATACGAGTTCGCGCAGACGACCACCTTAGGTCTTGTGGGTTCCGTTCAGGAATCGCATTATCTCAACAACGGATTTAGAATTTCGGACGGACGCGATCTTCCTCCGTATCGTCTTCCGGTCAACATGCTCGCGTTCAACGGAAGATTCGCAAAGACGTATCCCGAACGGATTCATAAGGTTCAAACCGCGATCACGAGAGCCATTCAATCTTTGATCGAAAACACGAGCGACTCGACCGAACACGTCGTTCAGGAGAATATTCCTGAGTTTAAGATCGAACCGGAACAACTGCATTACTTCTACAAACAACCGACCCAGGACTTAAAGGAGATTCTTTCTCCCGTGGCCGCGTCGGAAGAGTTGGAATATTTGGGAGGAGTTTACTGGAGGTCCATGGGTCATCGTTCCGATCCTCCTCCGGTCGTTTTGGAAGCGTTGGACTTTGCCGCGAAAGATCCGATTCCTTCTTATCCGGAAGCGCTTCGGGAAAGGAAAACCGTTCTCATGGAGGAACAGTTCAGTCATAAGGACGAATCCAGTCGTCTTTTGGAAAAGGCGGGAGACAGAAGGGAACTCGGGGATTTGGTTTCGGATCTTCAAAACCTAGTATTAAATATTTATAATTCTAAAAAGGGAGTTCGTCTTTCCGTTTCTCCTTTGAAGGGAACCGCCTCCGCGATTCGGACCGGAATCAATTCCATTCTGGATTTTTTATTCCAGGAGATCCGTTCCCAGGAAACGAAAACATTAGCAATCGATAATGTTCTTATGATGCAGGGATTGGAGATGGACAAGAAGTCCATGGAGCTTCAGTTTTCGGACGACCGTTTTAATTATCTTTTCGAATTCTCTCCGATTCCGGTGATATTGCTCGATTCCGTTTCCGGTTCTTTGATCGTGGGGAATTACAACTTCAGGAGTCTTTCGGGTTACAGCAAGGACAATATCAGCAATCTGAGATTGGAGGATCTGTTTCCCGCGTTAGACGAAATGACCGATTGGTCCGTGCCGACCAAGTCGGCGGAAACCATGCTTCGTGTGGATCACGCAAAAATGAGGTTGAAGGACAAATCCGAGATGGACGTTTCCTTGAGCATCACCGCCTTGTTCGAACGGGCGAGAAAAATCTATCAGGTTCATATCCTCTACGATTCGGAGAAGAAGGAAACCGAACAGGCCAAACACGAATTTATTTCCAACATCAGTCACGAACTTCGTTCTCCGATGACGAACATTCAGGGTTATTTCGAACTTCTGAGGACCGAACTCAATTCTTCCCTGAACAAGGATCAAAGCGGAATGTTGGACGTGATCGAAAAGAACATCAAACGTCTCAATCATCTGATCGAAAATCTTTTGAAGTTCGAAGAGGTAAGAGGAGAGGACAACTCCGGTTTGATCGAGAATTTCGATCCGGCCCAGGTCATCGACGAGGTCGTGTATTCCAACGGGCCTTCCGCAAAGGAGAAGGGTTTGAACGTCGAGTTGAGTTTGATCAAAAAACTCAAGGTCAAGGGAATTCGGTTCGAATTTTCCCAAGTGATCACGAATCTTTTCGTAAACGCGATCAAATACACGGAAAAAGGAAAGATAGAAATCAAGATGATCGAGTCGGGAACCGGAAAACTCGAAATCAACATCAAGGACACCGGAGTCGGAATCGATCCGAAGTACATCGAAAAAGTGTTCGAACGGTTTTTCAGAATTCCCAACGATCGAAACAAAAGAATCGGAGGAACCGGTTTGGGACTTTCGATTTCAAGAACCATTCTCCATAAAATGAACGGAGAAATCACGCTCGAGTCCAGAGTGAACGGCGGAAGTAATTTTAGAATTTTTCTTCCCTTGCAACCCAACGACTGAAGAAGTCGGCGCGTGGCGGGAGAACAAAAGCGCAACACGGAAACGGAATGAAAAAGAAGATCGTATATTATAGTATTATAATTATCTCAATCGTTTTGTCCTATTTCGCCTTTTCGGAAACTGAAAACGGTTTTTTCGGAAACGACGGGGATAAAAACGATAAACTCCAAAGCGGTCTCAGCAGAAACACCGTAAACAGAGAAGAGGATTCCATTTTTGAATCGGGAAATTTTCTGGATTTTTCAAAATCCGGAGAACCCGAAAACGTTTCCGATTCGGAGACGGACTCTGTTGCGGATAATGCAAGCGCCGCAAACGGAGGATATTCGAGTTTATCTCCCGAAGAAAAGGAAAGAATTCGAAAGGAAGTGATTCAAAAAGTCAAACCGCTCGCGGATCGTTTTCCGAATAACTCTTTGATCCCGAGAGAGTTGACCAAGGAACAAGAGGAAAAACGAAAGAAAGACGAAGAGAAAATGGACGAGATCCGAGGCGCCTTACTCGAAGGAAGAGAGGTCGCCAAACCCGATATGGAATTTTATCTCGATTCTAAGATCAAAAAATCGAACGATATGACGGAGATTCTCGAATACAGCGTCAAATTTTTTAAGGAAGCGGGCAGAAATTATCCGGATTCTTCCTTGAAGATCATAGAAGATCGTCTTCATTCTTTGCGCGAAAGCAAGGACGAGTTGTTGAACGCGAGAAAAAATTTGGACATGCCGATTCAGTAGGTTTGGTTTTCGTCGAAACTGACGGTTCGGTTCGTTGATCGGCAAAAAGGCCCGCGATTGTGCGTCGACAGGCCGTCATGTTTTTTATTGGACGTTGATCTTGACTTCCGCCTTTTGTTCTCCCGCTTTTCTGGGAAGGCTTAGTTTAAGGATTCCGTTTTCGTATTTGGCTACGATCTTATCCTTATCGATCGCTTCGGGGAGGTTGAAGGATCGGCTGAAAGAGGAATAATTGTATTCTCTTTTGCTGTAGTGTTTTTCTTCCTCTTTGGTTTCGGATTTTTTAGAGGCGCTGATCATAAGGATATCCCCTTCGAGATCGATCTTAAAATCTTTTTTATCCAAACCCGGAACCGCACATTCCAGTTCGTAGCTGTCTTTGGTTTTAATCACGTTGACCGCGGGTATATGACGGACCCAATCCTTATGGAAGATATCGTTCCAATCTCTAAAAAAGTGATCTATATTATTGAGACTCAGAAAAGGGTCCTGAGTTTTTGCGACGCTATTCATAAAATTCTCCTTTTGCTAAGAACGAATTTATAACATCCTATCCAATCGAGGTCAAGGTTCGTTTCGGGAAACGTCGTTTTGAAACGGGGACCTGCAAGTTTACAGGATTTTCGGAATGAGCATGAGTCAAAAAGAATCGAATCGAATGAGCGGCAAACTCGAGACCTTGGAATTTTTATCCGGTCTTTACGGAGAATCCGTTTCTCTGAGTGTTACTCTTTCGAAAATCTTGGAAAGAATTTCCCGAAACTTCTCCGCGATATACGGACAGGCTTGGATTCGATCCGGTTCGGACGGATTGATTCTCGAGTCACAATTTGTTCCCGATTCCATCGAGACGCTTCGTTCGGCTCAAATTTTTCCGAATACGAACCTATACGAACTTTTATCCCGACCCGCTACCGAATCCGTTCGTATTGTGGGAAACATAGATATATTGGAAGGATTGTCCGCGTCTTCCATTCTTAAAGAACGTGTTTTTGAAATCGAAATTCTTCCGATCGCGTTTGAAGATCGAACGTTAGGCGTCTTTGTTCTGTTTATACCGAAGGTTCAAACGGAAACGGGCGCAACGACTGCGACGAGCGCAACAAAACAAGTCGCGTCGAATTCGACCGAAGAACGATCGGGCGCGATCTCGGATTGGATTCGTTACTACGGAGGTCTGATCTCCGAAAAAATTCTGAGACGATCCTTGCAAGAAAGCGAGGGACGAATGAGAAAGGTCCTCGAAAACATGCCGATTCTTTTTATGGCAGTCGATTCTTCCTTTCGTTTCGTTTCTTGGAATCACGAATGCGAAAGAGTGATCGGATATTCCGAAACCGAGGTTCTCGGTCGGGAAGGTTTTTTACAAACGGAACTTTTAAAGGAACCGAACGCTTCTTCCTTGAAGATGGACTCAGAAATTTTCGAGTCGGATTTTAAGAACTGGGAACTCGAACTTCTCGCAAAGGACGGCAAAACAAAAACCATTCTTCTTTCCAATCTGTCTTCGGAGTTTTCGCTTCCGGGTTGGGAGAAGTGGTTCGTGGGAGTGGACATCACTCATACGAAAGAGATCGAAAGAGAATTGAAAGGTTCTCTCAAAGAGCTTTCCGATTTTCAAACCGCGTTGAACGCGGTTTCCATCGTAGCGTTTACGGATCGCGCGGGAACGATCATCTACGTAAACCAAAACTTCTGCAACATCAGCGGTTATTCCAGAGACGAGCTTCTCGGGCAAAATCATAGGATCGTAAACTCGGGTTATCACTCCAAAGAATTCTTTAAGGATTTATGGAAGACGATATCCGGCGGTAAAATTTGGAAGGGGGAAATCAAGAACAAGGCCAAGGACGGAAGATTCTATTGGGTGGATACTACGATCTCTCCGATTCTCGACGACAAAGGAAAACCCTATCAATATCTAGCGATCCGAAACGACATCACCGAACGAAAGGAAACCGAAGAGAAGGCGAGACACGCGGAGAACAATTTAAAAACACTTCAGGATCGGATGAGTCCGCACTTCTTATTCAACACGTTGAGCATCATTCATTCTTATCTTCAGACGAATTCCGAACTTGCGGATTCGGCGATCTTGATGCTCGCGGACAACTATCGTTTTCTTACGGATCAGGCGAACAAACCTCTCGTTCCGTTCGACGTCGAATGGGAGTTTATGGAGAATTATCTCAAACTTCTCAAACTCAGATTTTCGGATTTCATCGACGTCAAAATCGAAAAGGTCGGCAACTTCGGCAAATGTCAACTTCCTCCTTTGACCTTACAACCCATCGTCGAGAATTCTTATCTTCACGGTTTACGAAACAAGAAGGGACGCGGAACGATTCACGTCCAAGCGTTTATCGAAGGAAGCAAAACGCATATTCTCATCCGAGACGACGGAGTCGGTCTTAAATCGGAAACGATTCATTCCCGCACGTTGGCGAACATATCGGATCGTCTTAAATTTTATCTTTACGATTCCGAAGTCAAAATGGAAAATCACCCCGACGGCGGAACGATCGTCACTGTCACTTTTGATAAACCGAACAACGAAAAACTTTCCGATGTGATCGTAGATGGCAAACACGAATAAAGAATGGAGAACCGTAATCGTGGAAGACGAGGCCCCGACTCGGGAGTTGCTCGTAAACTTTTGTCTTTCCCGTCCCGAATTGAAACTGTGTAAGGTCGCAAAGGACGGAGAAGAAGCCTTGGAATATCTTCAATCGGAAACGGTGGATCTCGCTTTTTTCGACATCAATCTTCCTCTTCTTTCCGGTTTGGAAATTTTGGAACGACTTGAGATTTCGCCTTACGTGATTTTTATCACCGCGTTACGGGATAAGGCGATCGACGCGTTCGAATTGGGCGCCATCGACTATTTGCTCAAACCTTTTTCCAAGGAACGTTTTTTCAAAGCGGTGGATCGTGCGATTCAGTTTTTGGAAAAAACCGCGGAGCCCGCGCCGAGAAACGTATTCAACGAACACGGACTTTTTATCCTCGAAAAGGAAAATCATTTTCTCATTCCGTACAAGGACATCAACTACATCTCTTCGAGGGACAATTTCAGTTTGGTTCACACCGACGCGAGAGAATACGTGACTTATAAATCTTTGAAAAGTCTCGAAACGAAACTTCCGCCCACTCGTTTCTTGAGAATTTATAAACAATACATCATCAACTTGGAAAAACTTTCGCATCTTCAAAGCGACAACATGGGAAATTATTCCGTGTATCTCAAAGACGAGGAAGAAACCCAACTGCCCGTGGGAAGAAAATACATTTCGAAGATCAAGGAGCTTCTATAACTTAAGTATAGAATGTTTTTGTATGGTCGCCTAACGCGGTAATTCTCCCGAAAGTCGCTTTCGTTTTTACCCTCTCAATTCACCGAAAACCATTTCGATTCGCAACAAATCCCTTCCGGCGTTGACCTTCTATTTTTTGCGGGTTAACATGTCGAATTCGATCTTAGATCGTACGGGGATCCTATCGGTTCTTCGTAAGAGGATCGTCTTCCGTTCTTATGAAAAGAGACTCCAAAACAAAAACGAAACTGGTCGTTCGAGTCAATCGGATCGACATCTCGGGGGATCTGCTTCTTCCTAAAAATAGGGAATCGCTCGTGATCTTGGTTCTCGGGGAAAGGGGAGAAAAATACAAGGAAAGATTCGATCAACTTCGCAAGACCTTACACGAACACGGTGTTGCGACCCTTTTTATATCGGAACTTCTGACCGAGGATGAAAAAAGAATCTCCGCCAATCGTTTCGACGAATCGTTGTTAGCCGATCGTCTCATAGGCGTTACGAGGCAATTGAGAATTCTCCCCGAAACCAAGGATTTACGATACGCTTACTTAAGTCTTTCGAACGTTTCCGAACGGATCTTCCGCGCGGCCTTCGCTTTAAAAGACGAGATCGAGAGTCTCGTTTTGATCGGGGACGGTCCCCTTCCTTTGAACGTTGTTTTCAGTCACGCCTCGGTGTTGAACATCGTAGGCGCGCTCGACTTTCGTACGATCGCGACCAATCAGATTCTTTTAAATCGAATCGACACTCCGATCAAACGGCTGTATTCGATTCCGGGTTCTCCCGGTCATTTCGACGAACCGCAGAAATGGGAAATGGTTTCGAACGTTGTTCTTCGTTGGTTTGCCGATCCTAAACGAAGAATTTTGGAATTCGCCGAATAAACGAAACGAAACGAAGCGATGAGGATAAGGACTGGAAGGATCGCGCCAAGCGAAGATCGACGTTCGAAAGATAGGAAACGGGCCGGAAACTTTTTATGAATTCCGGCCCGAGCGACTCAACAAATTATTTTTTCATCGAGCAGGTGTTGATTCCGAACACGGAATACAACGGACACCAACCCAACAAACCGGTTCCTAAAGGAACGAATCCAAAAACAATCATCCCCGTACCGAGTAACCCTTGCGTCATAGAACCGAAACCGATCAGACCGATACCGGCGGCCACTCTCAGAATTCGATCGATGTTTCCCTCGTTTATTTGCATGGTTTTGCTCCTATTCGTGTATCTTTCGAATCGACCCTCCCAATCCGATTTTCTCAACCGATTTCGCGTTTTGGGCGGAATGATATTTATCATCCCGATTTTTCTCCGCTGAATCCGCCGAAAACCGTCTCAATCCGCTTCATACCCCATCGCCCATTGACGGAACCCCTTATACGGGTTATCAATGAGCGCAGGGAAGGAGAACCCCATGAACGCATTAAAAATGAGCCCCGCGCCGATTTCGGAAAACGGATCGAAGGATAAAAAAGAACCGTTGCGATTGGTGGATTCCAATTCGGATCGTAAGAATCATCGCGCCTATGCGAAGGGCGAAATTTTATTTCGGGAAATGGAGAATTCTTCCGGCGTTTACGTGATTCTAAAAGGCGCGGTTCGATCCTATAGAACCGTTAAGAATTCGGACAAACAACAAACATTCAGAATTCATTATAAAGGAAGTTGGGTCGGACTTCGGGATACGTTCGGAGAGGGAAAACATCTTCACAACGCGGTCGCCTTGGAGGACACGGAGGTTCAATTCGTTTCCGAATCCGAGTTCAGACTTCTTTTGCAAACCGATTCGGAATTTAGAAACCAGGTTTTCGACAAGATCGCCTGCGAAAGCCGCGAAGCGGAAAATAAGATCTACTCGATGGGAACGCGTCACGTTCACGCTCAGGTCGCCGAATATCTTTTGGATCGAATGAAAGAGGAAGGTTCCGAAATCGAACTCGCGTTTACGAGAGAAGTTCTCGCTTCGATCATAGGAGTTACGACCGAGACGTTGGTCCGCACCTTGTCCGATCTGAAATGCAGAGGATGGATCGAAGTGGATAAGAAAAAGATCTGCGTTCGGGACGAGAACAATCTGGTTCGTTTGCTGGACTAAAGCGGAAGGATTTATACCGCATGAATCGACTGCGAGCCTATTTCAAAATTATTTCGGAATCCAGAAACGGTCGAATCGCGTCGTCAATCGTAGTTTTATTAATTATTATATTCGTATTTTATATTATAATCAAGCACGATCGAAAGGAATTCTCGCCCAAAATCGGGCCGATCGTCGAGCTCGTCTATTCCTTGGGAACCGTCAAGTCCGATCGGGTGTATCATCTCAAAATGGGAGTGACTTCCTCCATACGAAAACTTTTCGTCGAGGAGGGTCAGATCGTCCGAGAAGGTCAGCTTCTTCTCGTTTCCGACTCGGGCGCTACTTTCAACGCCTCGTTCGCAGGAACGGTAACCTCTCTTCCGTACCGCGAAGGAGAAGTGGTGATGCCCGGAACTCCTGTGCTCACGATCATGGATTTAAACAAAACCTACGTTCTTCTTTCTCTGGATCAGGATTCTATGTTACGAATTCGTACTGGACAAAGAGCCGAACTCAGTTTTGAAAATCTTCGCGGAACGAAACTCATCGGAAAAGTAAACCGGGTGTATCCTTCGGACGGACAATTTTTCGTTCGAGTCGACGTGGATTCTATGCCGGAAGGAGTTCTTCCCGAGATGACCGCGGATGTTGCCGTCGAAGTCGCGAAAAAGGAGAACGCTCTTTTGATTCCGGTTAAGGCGATCGAAAAAGGGAAAGTGCGCGTTAGACGAAACGGAAAGACATTCTGGACGGAAGCGAAGGTGGGAGCCATCGATGGAGAATGGTGCGAGGTTTTGGAAAACTCCATTCTCCCGAACGACACGATCTTTTTGGACGGAGAAAGGTAGAAGAGCCCGTGTTCTTTCTCGCGATCAGACAACTTCTCAAACGACCTCAACAGACTTTTCTCACCTTCTTGGGGATTCTACTCGGTACTGCGGGTTACGTTGTGTTCTCGGGCATGATGCTCGGCTTTCAGGAATACATCACGGATCAACTCGTGAACAACGACGCGCAGATTCGGATTTCTCCCCGCGACGAGGTTTTGAAAGAGGAAAGTTTTAGAGGAGTTTTTTATCCGGATTTTTATATCCGTTGGATCAATCCTCCTTCGGGGAAAACGGATTCCACTCAGTTGACGAACGTGAAGGGTTGGTTTTTAAAACTCGATCGGGATGAACGAGTGGAGGCATATGCTCCTCAGTTGAATCGACAATTGATTTTTAAATTCGGAAAACAAACCCTGCCCGGAAAGTTGTTGGGTATCGATCCGGTTCGTCAAATGCGCGTGACTACGATCGGCAAATACGTGGTGAAGGGAAACCTTCGGGATTTGGATCGAGGCGGAGATACGGTTTTTGCCGGTTCCGGAATCTTGGATAAGTTGGGAGCCGGAGCGGGCGATACGCTTCAGATCGTTTCTCCGAACGGAAGTATTTCCAACGTCAAGGTGGGGGGAGTGTTCCGAGTCGGAAACAGAATGATAGACGATACCACGGTGTATGCATCTCTTCGAAGTGTACAAAGAATCACACAATCCAACGGAGTGATTTCGGAAATCGCAATTCGATTGAAGGACGTTTCCAAGGCCGCAGAAATCGCGACCGAATGGTCCTTTCTTACGAGGGACAAAGTGCAGAGTTGGGATCAGGCCTATGAAAGTATATTAGCCGTATTCAAAACCCAGAATATAGTTAGGAACACAACGACCTTTACGATCATTTTAGTAGTCGCATTTGGAATATACAATGTTTTGAATATGGTTGTGAACCATAAAAAAAGGGAGATCGCCATTCTAAGATCCGTGGGTTTCGACGAAGGGGATACGATTCGTCTGTTTATCATACAGGGACTTTTGCTCGGTTTTTTGGGCGCGGTTTGCGGATTGATCGTGGGCGCCCTCGCATGTTACGTTCTCGACGGATATCCGATCGGAGGAAGCCCCGGTAAAAGCCAAGTGATGGTCAACGCGATGAAGATCTCCTGGAATTATTCGATCTATCTCATGGCATTTTCCCTTTCGGTTGCGACGAGCGGAATCGCCGCTTACATTCCCGCGCGATCCGCTTCCAAACTTTCTCCGGTGGAGATCATCCGAGGAAGCGCATGAGCCGATCCACATTGGGTGAAGCTGTAAAGGTAAAGCCTGCGATCGCATGTCGATCCTTGTCCAAATCCTTCGGTGAACCTCCGTCCTTCGCGGTAAAGAACGCGACATTCTCTTTGGAACGGGGAGAATTCGTCGCGCTTACCGGTCGATCTGGTTCCGGAAAATCCACTTTGTTGTATATGCTCAGCGGTTTGGACAAACCCAGCGCGGGACAAGTATTTTTGGACGGGATCGATATCTTCGAAATGGAAAGTAAGGAAGCGCATAGATTCAGAAATTCGAATATAGGTTTCGTATTCCAATTTCATTATCTTCTTCCCGAGTTGACAGCGATCGAAAATATACTGATGCCGGCGAGAAAAACGGATCGTCACGTCGCCAAACGGGACGATGCGAGAAGGCTATTGAACGAATTCGGTCTCGAACATTGTAAGGATAAGTTTCCTTCCCAGATGTCGGGAGGAGAACAACAGAGAACCGCGATCGCTCGCGCCTTGATTCTGGATCCGATTTTTCTGTTTGCGGATGAGCCCACCGGAAATTTGGATACGACAAACGGCGATAAGGCGATGGAGATTCTAAAAAGAATCAATCGCGAGAACGGAACCACGGTGGTATTCGTGACACACGATCCCGATTACGCCGCGCTCGCACAAAGAAGAATCCACATGGTGGACGGAGAAGTCAACTCCGATCAAATTCAAACAAAGAATGCGCGTTAGACGGCTTTGCCGGGTTTCCGTTTTTTCTTGGATGCGGAAGCGGGTTTTTTCTTCGCCTTCGTTTTCTTTTTGGGAGTTTTTTTGGAGGAATTCCCCGAGCCGGAACCGCCTCGGGAATTTTTTGAGTTTTTATCGGACAAGGATTTGCCCGGAAGTTTCATACCCGAAATCGTATAAGCGAGTTCGATCAATTCTTCCAAACCGAGAACGTCCATGATATGAATGTTCTTTTCGAAACCGAGGGTTCTCAGAAAAACCAAAAGATTCTGAACGCCGAACGCTTCGATCAATCTCGGAATATCTCCGATTCCTCTTTTGCGAATCCAAACACCCGATTGTTCCGGAGACAATTCTCGGATCACAGGAATCAACTGAGTCGGCGGGATCTTAAGCGAAAGTTCGATGAAGTTTTGAATTCCCACTTCGTTTAACAAATCGATCGACTTACGAGTTCCTATGTTCTTTAAGAGTTCCGCAGAGGATTCTTTGCCTGTTTTTAAGGACATCTCCGCGATGTCGGCCGCGGGGATCGAAGTGGACAAAAGGACGAGATCGTCCATAGGAATACTATTTGCAAAATATGTAATGTCTCCGGGACGAACCGTGGACAAAAGAGTTACGAGCGTTTCTTCCGGAATTCTATTTAAAAATTCAACGATCGTTTTTTCGTCCAGATTTTGACTGATATAAAGAAGGGTTTTGTGATCCACCTTTTCGGAAAGGGAATATAACTTTTCGTAACCGAGGGAACGAAACAGCTGAAAGGATTTGCCCGTACCCAGTTTGTCCAGATACTCCAAGGCCTTTCCGATCTGATTGATCACCTTTTTCAACCGAGCACGTCCTCCAGAAGTCCGGATACAAGCCCAGTCAGAGGTTTTTGTTTGTGAATGGCAAGAATGTTTTCGGCCGTCGTTTTGGAAACGGAGTCTCTGAAGCGGACGTATTCCTCTTCGGTATAACCTAAAAATTCCTTTAAGGTTTCGCCTCTGTATTCGTTTAAGATCGCGTCTCTGAAATTCTCGTAAAACTTTTCCACGCTCTTTTCCAAAAGAGGATCGTTCGCGGCGGCGTTTCTCAGTTTCTCAAGATGTTTTCTAAGATCGGCGGATTCCAAATGACCGATGTCCGCAAAGCCGGTTTGAAAAAGAATTTTCAAAGTGTTTCTAAGAAGAGCCTTGCCCGCTTCGCTTTCCGAAGAAGTGTGAAGCACCTCGGCCATCTTCTCGGTAAAACCGGGAAGTAAGGTTCCGAGAAAACCGGAAATTTGTTTTTCAAAACCCGCGGCTTGAAAAACTCCCGCCAAAGGGTTTAGTTTTTTATTAAATTCTAATAATATCTTTTCCAGACCTTGGGAGAACATCTCTTGGATCGGAGATTGATTGAGAATCTTCATCAGAAAAATTTTCGACGGAGCCGCGACGGTCCCCGCCGCGAGTTCGAGGATCGCTTCCTGTGTTTCCGCGGTCATCGCTTCGGATACCGAGTTGAAGGGGAGAACCGTTTGCAGATCGAGTCCTTGCAGGATGATTCTCAACTTTTCTTCCGGGATCTTCAATCCTTGGATCGGCTCCAAGGAAAGGGAAATTTTTTCCGGCATCAACTCCTTCAAAGTGGAATCGAACGTGAAATCGAAAACCCTACGAATACTTTTTTGAACTCTTTCCGAATCTTCGATCCATTCTTTTGCCGCCGATCGATATTCTTTTTTTGGCGAAAACAGGCGCTTCCAAAATCCCATTCCGATTTTTGTTCCTTGATTAAGTTAAAGAAAGAAGAATCTTATCCAACTCCGGTTTGTGATACGTGAGTTGGTTCGCGTGATACAGGAAAACGTTCTTCTTTCTAAGATTTCTCGTATCGCCTTCCTTATGAAGAAGTTTGTCCGTACCGAGCACCTTTCCGTTTCCGTCGAGTTTTAGAAGTTTATTGTCCAATCCGAGTTTGAGAATGTGTTGAAACGCGTCGTCCAGATGAGAGGAGAATAACTTGCCCGAGACGTGGATCTCTTTTCCTTTTTTCTTCACCTCGGCCGCGAAGTTCTGCAGACGTTTGAACAATATGTCCTTGCCGACCGCGGCCTCGGTTCCCAACTGCATTAGAATCATGGAAAGTAGATTTCCGGAAGTCGCCACGTAATTCTTACCGAGTCTTTCCTTTACGATGTTCGTGACTTCGTCGCTGTTCGCGTTTTCGGAAACGTCGAAATTCTCCCCATACGCGATATGAAGTTGGGTTTTTTTAGCGGAGATATAATCGTAAGTAAGAGTGAAGGAAATAAAATGAACGTCCTTGATCTTCGTGCGGATAAAATAGACGCCCTTTTTGATCTGGTTTAGATAACCGTCGTGATTGAAGGTTCCTTCCGGAAACATAAACAGGTTTCTTCCCGAAGTGACCCGTTCGACCAAGGTGCTCCATTCCTGATCGACCATGTTGCGAAGTTCCCCGCTTTTCAAAAGTTCTCTTGCGTTATCGCGGAACGGACGTTTTACGGGAAAACATCCGATGTATCTTAGAAACACAGGAATCAGATTCGTCTTATCGATGAATCCGAAGATAAACTTCAACGTTCCTTTGGGACGGAATTCCTTAACCAAAAAATTCTTTTTGAGAATGTCCTCTCTTGCGGGAATCGCGAACTTGATCTTCGGTTGAATGACTCTATGAATCGCCGCGAGAGCGGGAACGTCTCCTTCCTCCACGTGATTTCCGATGATGACGGTCGGGTAGTGCGCTCTTAAGATTCGATCGTGATTGTTTTCCGAAAAATATTCGTCGATGGAATCGAACAAAATTCCTCTGGTTCTATAAACGAGACTGATGAGCCAATCGTAGGTTTTCGTGGAATAAACGACTTGGGTTGTATCGGAATTTTTGGAAGTAAGGGAGGTCTCTTGCATGCGGCCCCTGTTTGTATTTTTTGAAATTCTCTTCGGTAGAAGATACGCTAAGAAACGAAGAGTTTCTAGTCTACTACAATCCTAGGGATCGATTCGCTGATTCTCGTCGTAATCTCGTAATTGATCGTATGAGTTCTATCGGCGATGTCGTCGGCCGTTACGGATTCTTCCCCGTCCGTTCCGAGGATCGTTACTGTACTTCCCACTTCGGCGCCGGGAATATGCGTAACGTCGAGCATCGTCATGTTCATGCAGATTCTTCCGAGGATTCTCGCGCGTTTGCCGAGAATCAACATTTCTCCGTTGCTGGAAAGTTTTCGATCGAGTCCTTCGTAGTAACCGACCGGAACGACGGCGACCTTCGTCGGATACGAAGTTTGAAACGTGGAGCCGTACCCGATATAACTGTTCGCGGGATGATTTTGAATATGGGCGATTCTCGTTTTCCAGGAAAGCACGGGACTCAGTTGAAAATTCTTATTTCCGTTTAAATTCAGGG
>NZ_AHMP02000001.1:325000-432985 GCF_000243735.2 Leptospira kmetyi serovar Malaysia str. Bejo-Iso9
TTCGAACGCGCTTCTTAAGTAAGGCCCCGGTTGTTCATAAGGCATTCTTTCTTCCAAAACTTTTACGAAATCTTTGAGCGGTTTTTCATGCGCCCCTTCCAATGCGTTCGTCTTAAACTCGACTCCGATATCGGCGAGCGCCTGATTTCGTTTGGAAGAATTTCCGCCGAACAAATCGTCGATGGTTTCGGTTTCCAAAATTTCGTCGATTCTGACGCTCGCCTTCAAAGCAAGTAAGGAAAAAAGCGCGTCCTTTCTTTCCAGAGAAATCGAAGGAGAATCCAAAGATTCGGACACGTTACGCGCGCTTTCATCCGTGGACTTCACTCGAGTCGGCGTAACCGAAACGACTTCCTGCGTTTCCGGAGAATCGATTCGTTCCTCTTCTTCCGATTCGGGAATCGAAATTTTCCAAACCGCTTCTTCCACATCTTCTTTTTCGTAAAAAACTTCGTTTCTGTTTTCTTCGATATGTAGAACTTGATAAAGGGATGAATCGCTTTTGTCCTTGAGGGTCTGTCTCGCCATTCCGGCCAGATCTCCTCTTGCACCGATATCGATGAGACGTCTGGTTCCTAAGCGGTCGAAAAGAATTTCTTGAGATCGGATCCACTGAACGGGCATTGCAAATTGAAAGGCAAGTAGCTCGATCAACAAGAGACGTCTGGTTTCGTTGTTATCTCTTTCTTTATGAGAAAGTTTTAACAGATCGGATGCGACCTGACTTCCCGCCGTTTGAAAAACCGATTGCAAAAATTCGTCCGAAAGCCCGAAGGGAAGCGCCACCAAATTCGGAATATATCTTCCGTCCAAATCTCTGAGCGGAAGATCCGGGCCTATATTCGCTTCCAAAGTTTTTCTAAACTCGGGAACTCCGGAAATCAGCACGCGAGAATGAAACGGAACGTCGATTCCTTCCAGACGAATCGTGGTCTTTTTGCCTCTTGCGAATTTTTTGCACTTTTCTTCCAATAACTCGAGAGCCTGAATATTTCCGGTCACCGAATATTGCTTATCTCGAATATTATAATTTACTACTTCTAAGTGAAGTCCGGATTCTTGTTTGGCTTCTTCCACGAGTTCGAGAATCTTGTTTTCATACAAACCTACGTGTCTGTTTCCGAGTACGACGCTCATGGCATACGAACTCTTACCCTGTTCGTCTCGGGGGACCAAACTCTGCATCGTCAATCCGCGGTTGAATACGATTTTGAAAACGTTCTCGGGATGGATAAACTCCCGCGCGGATAACGCGGAAAATTCTCCGAGAGAATGTCCCGCAAACGGAGATCCGACCTTGAGATATCCGCGTTTTTTTAAGATCGCCCAGTCCGCCAAGGACTTCGCGACTAACGCGACTTGAGTAAACTGAGTGAGGTTCAAAACGCCCTTCGGATGCACCCAATCTTTTCCTCCGCAGCGAATGGAAGTGGGATTGTTCTTTACCACTTCAAGAAGAGAAAACCCGAGTTCCGAAACCGCGACCTTTTCCGCGGATGCCCAGACTTCTTTCGCTTCTGAAAATTCTTCCAGAAGTTTCATTCCCATTCCCTGAGATTGGGAACCCTGTCCCGTAAATACGTAGGCGGTTTTCGGAGGACGAATCCGTGCGTTCGCGCGCAACTTCACGTCTTTATTCCGATTTTCTAATGTGATTTCGAGAACCATGTCACCCGAATTCTGCGCGACGTGATACGCTTCCAATTTCAATTCTTCTCCCGGAAAAACCGGACCTTCGAAGTACTCCCGAAAGGAGATCATTCTGGAAGAATCGCCGTCGCAAACGTATCGAATCAATCGATTGACAACTTGAGAGGACGTCCAAAGTCCGTGAACGATCGGACGTTCCCAACCTCCCATCTTCGCGAAACGAATATCGGTGTGAATCGGATTCGCGTCGCCCGACGCGGCGGAATAGGAAGTCATGTCTTCCGGCGCTTGAAACACGTCGGAAAGAATTCTATATTTTTTTTGTAGAGGAATCGTAGGATCGGCTTCCTGATAGACCTTAAATAACCGATCAAACGAAGAATCCGCTTGCGGAGAAGTTTTTTCGTCTATTAGAAAACTGCCATATAATATTTCACTCATACGGCTGTTGGAACGAAAAATTCTTCCTTGAATTTTATGAATCGTTTGTTTTTGGTCCGTGATCAGAATTCTTTTGTCCGTCACAAAACGAATCCGATCGCCTACTTGAATCGCGGGCGTCTCCGATTTATTTTTAATCCAGGAAAGCTGACCGATTACTTCCGCTTCCGCTTGAGAAACGATTTCGATACTTCGTTCGACCGCATCCGTATCGAAACTCAAAGAGTTCCCTTTTTCTCCTCTGAGTAAGAATCCGGTTTCAAATCCCGCGATTTCGATTTCTCCGTTCCACATTTTTCCCGAGACATAGAGGACGGTTGCATCGTCCATCTTTTCCACGCGGGAGATTTTGGATTTGGAAACTACGGAATCTCCGGCCTTTAAGTCTGCGGCCTCCGGCTTCCAGTGAAATTCCTGCGAAAGATGTAACAGACGGAATAAATCCGAAGCGGTATATGCAAACAGAGGTAACACCGTACTCTCCCAGGAAAATACGACGCCCATCGATAAGGGAGAAAGACTCGGCTGATCGTCGGAAAGATCTTTCCGAAAATAATCCTGAGTCGCCTTTCTAAAACGTATGATCGATTCCTCGGTTAAAAGAATTCGAGTCGTCCATTCCTTTTGAAAATCCTCGGAACGCTCCAAGGATTTGTAAGAATTGATCACATCGGGAATGTTTTTAACTTTCCAAACCTGAGCGTAAAAGTTTCGGATTTCGGAAGTGAAAAAATTTTTATCTTCCGATACGATACAATCCGGACTTTCACCGGCGATAAAACGTCTTCGAAACGGAACGGAATTCTTTTCGCCCGGATGATCGAAGAAGAGAATCAGTTCCGCGGAATTATGATTCAACAACTGCAAAGACGCGGCGATATTCTTTCCGTCTTCCTTATAAGAACAGATCTGAACGAACTCTCCGGCGGCTCCCTTTTCCCAACTGAACTTGCGAGATAATCTTGGAGAAAACCAAGTCCTCAAATCCGATCCGTTCCCGCCCAATCGATCGCTCGCCAATAAAAGAGAAAGAAGCCCATCTCCTTGATTAGACAAGTATTGGATCCAACTTTTATCATCGATCGTATCCGCGGATGGAATCGAAACTTCCGTGATATTTTCGGAACCGGAAAGTATGATTTCTTCCGGAAGATTCGAATTCGGTAATGAAACAAATTCTTTCCAAGAAATATTCCCGTTTGAATTCCGCTCCGTTTTGGAGCCGTCAACGAATTCCTTTAAGATTCGTGCGACGGGTTCATTCACTTTTTCTAATCCTTGCACGGCTCTCGGCCCCGGGATCCAAGCACAGGCGTTCGGATCCATTCCCACACAATGAGAATACCAAAGAGAATCGGATTTGATCCAACGAACCAAATCTTCGTCGAGCACCGGAACGAAATTCACAGGTTTGCCCGGACGTTTGCAAACTTCCAAGAAAAAATCCCGATCTTCGGGTAAGAGCAGGAGCCGGTCGCCGATCGGATAACGTTCCTTCCAGAGTTTCAGAAACACATTCTGATTATCTAATACGTTTGATTCTTCCAGAATCGAGTTCTCCTCCGTTTCGGAAGGAAGCATTCTCCCTTCGAATCCGAGAATCAAATCCTCCAATCTGGTTCTATAGCTCCGATCGATAAAGGGATGATCCGGCCATTCTCCTTCGCCCCATTGCAGTTTCTCTCCCGGACAGACGAGAGAAACGAATCTTTCCAATACCTGCGTATAACTGAGAGAGGCAAGATCGCCGAAAAACGGCTTTGCGGTCCGATCCAAAAGAGAGATCAGCTCTTCTTTTTTTTCCGATACGTTCTTTCTCGCCTCCGAAGGTTCCTTACCCTTCGTAATTTTTTCGGCGAGATCCGAAAGTTTTGTCCAAGTGTTCGACGCGTAGTAGATATCCGCTCCCAATCCCGACCTGCCGGAGATCACTCCGCCGACTTCCTTTCCGTCCTTTGTTTTTTTCCAATCGACGTCTCCGGCAAGTTTCACCAATTCTTCCTTGATCGGAAGCGAAGTCTTACATTCCAAAGCGGCCATCAGCCTTGTTCCTAAAAATACGGCGTCGACGGGCATTATGATTTTCGGGTTCCATTCTCCCGATAACCAAAGCGCGGAATCTTTCGGAGATCCGATTCCTCCCCCCACAGCAAGAACGATATTGGATCGTTTTCTAATTTCTTCGTATGTCGCGGAAATCAATTCCTCCAAATCCTCCCAACTATGATGTCCGCCTGCGGCTCCTCCCTCCACCTGCATTAGAATTTTAGAATGTGGTAATAAATCGGCGATCTTCAGTACTTTTCCGATCTGTTCTACGGTTCCGGGTTTGAACGAATTCAGCCAGATGCCCGCGGAGTTCCATTCTTGTAAAAGACGGACCGCTTCCTCCGGCTCGGGAATACCCGCCGAGATCGTAACTCCTTCGATCGGCGCCCCTTCGGCTTTAAATTTTTTGATCAGAGGAAGATGAAGGTTCCACAGATAAGCGTCGAGATAAAGCAGATTGATTACGATACCTTTGCCCGCCGGAAGCTCCTTCGAAATTTTTTCCATTCTTCTTCGAAAGATTTCTTCGGAAACCTGCCCGCCTCCGGCCCACTCTACAATATAACCTTCCTTTGCGGCGGCGATGACGATATCGGGTTCGGCGGTACTGGGAGTCATTCCTCCTCCGAAAACGGGAGGACGTCCCGTCCAAAGAGAATAACGATTCTTCGGAAATTCTTTTCCGTTGGGAAGAGTGACGAACTCCACCGCATATTCTTTCCATTCTTTCGGAAAGGAGAACGTTTTGGTTTTTACAAAAGCCTGATACCGTTCCTCTTGTGTTAGGTTGTAAATCAGTAAAGAACGTCCTTTCAAAAAAGGAGAACTGATCTTTTCTATAAAATCACCGGGACCGAACGATAGGAGCAAATGTTTGCCATCTTTCTCCACCAGAGATGAGAGCGTAACGTTCCAATCCAAGAGATCGTTACAAACCATGGATACCAAATCAGATGCCAAATCCCTATCGGATTCTCTGAGATCTTTTCCGGTTCGCGTATCATAGAGCGGTATTTCCAACTCGTAGGCTTTTGGCGAGAATCCTATCCTTTGAAAATCGACTTGAACGTTATGCTCCACTTCGGAAAGAAACGGAGAATGGAAAGGCGTGGAGGAAGCGATGAAGTTCCAGGTTTTCACTCCTTCAAAACCGGATCTTGAAAGTTCTTCTCTGAATTTCAATAGAGCTTCCGGGGCCCCGCAGAAAACGCGGCTGTTCGGACCATTGACGAGTCCGATATGAACTTGTTCTCTGCGACTTTGAGATTGATTGAAGCGGATTAAAATTTCGGATAATGTTTCCTTAGTTTCATAAAAGTACATCTGAGCCATCGGCGAAGGCGACTCTTCCTTTTTGGCATAACGGCGCAGAACTTCAGGATCCAATTCCATTTCAGGAAATTCGGACTGACTCTGAATCCCTAGGAAAAACAATGCGGAAAACGTTTTTTCAAAGTTGTCCAGGAAAGAAGTTTTATCAGGAGAACTCGAAAGAAGAAGCCCTGCAAAGATTCCCTGAGAATGTCCGTAAATTCCTCCGATCGCTTTTCGGATGGAATTCCAATTCTCTTCGTTGCGTGCAAAACGATATAGATTCGCTGCTTGCGCGGCGAAAACCAAAGGACCGCTGTAATAGGACGACTTCAGAATCGCTTCCGTCGGTATGGAAGACGGGTCGATGAGCCACCCACGCAGAGAAAAACCTTTTTTAAAATACCAATCCCGTCCGTCGGAACGAACCTGATCCATACAAACTTCGATCGCTTGAAACAAACGTATAAAAAAAGGCGAAAATTCTCCTTCTTCCTCGAACAAGGCCATCAATTCCGAAAGAGGATTGCTTCCTTGCCCGGCAAACAAAACGCTCACATGAACTTCGCTTAACAATCGTTCGTTGAATACATGAATATCATTCGGTTCCATTACCCGACTTCCATTCCCTCCGACGTTTAACTCTTTCATGTTTTTCACCTTTTCCTTTTATATTCAGTTAGTTTATGTTTTTATAATTTATTTAATAAGGACGATCCGTTTCAAAAGAATTACATTTGTCCTTAATTCCGAAATTCATTGTAAAAGCATCTTTGAAATCACAACTCTTTGGATTTCGCTGGTGCCTTCGTAGATCTCCGTGATTTTCGCATCGCGATACATTCTTTCGATTTCATATTCCGTGATGAATCCGTAACCTCCGTGAATCTGAATCGCTTCCTTTGTAACGAAGGTTGCCATCTCTGAAGCGGAGACCTTACACATAGCGGACTCCATCGCATAATTGGGAACGTTGTCCTTAGCCCAAGCCGCACGATACGTAAGCATCTTGCTCTGTTCGATTCGAGTGTACATATCCGCGAGTTTGAATTGAATCGCCTGTAGCTCGGCGATCGGTTTTCCGAATTGTCTTCTTTGTTTCGCGTAGGCAATCGAACGTTCGAAAGCGCCTTCCCCGATTCCAAGGGCTTGCGCGGCGATTCCGATCCTTCCACCGTTCAACGTTTCCATACTGATCTTGAATCCTTGATGCTCCTTACCCAAAAGATTCTCGATTGGAATCTTAACTTCATCCAAAGCGAATGCGGTCGTATAACTTCCGCGGATTCCCAACTTGCTTTCGTTTTTTAAAACGACAACGCCCTTCGAAGTAAGATCCAATAGAAAGGCGCTGACTCCTTTGTGTTTCAAATTCGTATCGGAAGACGCGAATACAATGCCGGTCCCTAAGAAAGCTCCGTTCGTAATAAAATTTTTACCTCCGTTTAATACGAAATAATCGCCTTCCCTTCTATAAGTGGTGCTCAAACTGGAAACGTCGCTCCCGGCGTCCGGCTCCGTCAAAAGAAAGCATCCGATCTTCCTTCCAAGAGTGAGATCCGGCAGCCACCTACGTTTCTGTTCTTCCGTACCGAAACGATAAATCGGGTCGCAGGCAAGCGAAGTGTGTCCCGAAATCAAAACTCCGGTAGACGCGCATACTTTAGAAATTTCTTCTATAATGATAATATAAGAAAGGATATCCAATCCCGTTCCTTCGTATTCCAAGGGAATGTAACTCCCCAAAAATCCCAACTCCGCGATTTTAGAAATGAGTTCCTTGGGAATAGAGTGTTCTTCGTCGATCTTGGACGCGATCGGCCGAATTTGTTGCTCCGCAAACTTACGGACGCTTTCCCTCAACTCTACGTGCTCTTCATTCAATTCAAAATTCATAATATTATAACCTTATTTTATTCTGTTCTAATTCGTTTCCGGATTTCGGCGGGTATTTCAAATTTTATGCGTCCCGGTATCGATAAAATCCGATCCCGCTTTTGCGCCCGAGATGTCCCGCTTCCACCATTTTCACTAAAAGAGGACAAGGACGATACTTAGGTTCCTTAAAACCGCCGAACAGGACGTTCATGACGGCCAAACAGGTATCCAATCCGATAAAGTCTGCAAGAGCCAAAGGCCCCATCGGTTGATTGGTTCCGAGCTTCATTCCTTTATCGATTTCTTCCGGCTTACCTACGCCTTCGAACACAGCAAAAATCGCCTCGTTGATCATCGGTATCAATACTCGATTTACGATAAAGGCGGGATAATCTTCTGAGACGCAGTATTCTTTTCCGAGATTCATCACGAGGTTCTTCGCGGTTTTGAAAGTGCTTTCGGATGTGTTGTGGCCTTTGATAATTTCTACGAGTTTCATCAAAGGAACCGGATTCATAAAATGGAGCCCGATGATTTGCTCCGGGCGATTGGTAACGGACGCGATTCGAGTAATGGATATCGAAGAAGTATTCGAAGCGATAATGGCCTCCTTCTTCGCGATTTGATCCAATTGGACGAATAGATCGATTTTTAATCTTTCATCTTCGCTTACCGCTTCGATGATCACGTCGTTGTCTTTAAAGGCGCCCAGATCTTGAACAACAAGAATTCTTGAAATGGTATTTCTTATTTCCGATTCGGAAATGCTTCCCTTCTTTACAAGTTTCAGCAGGTTTTGTTCGATTCCTTTCAACGCTTTCTCGAGTTGTTGCTCCGAAATGTCGAACAACACGATTGGATAACCGGCTTGGGCAAAAGTCTGCGATATACCCGAACCCATTTGCCCCGCGCCTACAACGCCTATTCTTTCCATTTTGTTTCCCCGCTTGCGTCGCCGCATCGACCGATGGATGTTCCATGTTTTATCCTATCGTGATCGAGACATTCGAGTTTGAAGATTGAGAAAACGTAATGTCATTCTTGTGAAACAATTCTTCCCGCAAATTCCGAACTTACGTTATGCAAAATCATGCAACATCCGAACGTCTAACACGATACTCGGCTTATTCGATCGCAGCTTGAACGTAACGGCTCGCGGAAAAAAATTCTTTTGTATGAATCGGCTACGTGTTTACAATTAATTTCGACCTTAAGCATTTTCGCTTTCAATCGAGAAAGGAAGATAAGATCCTGGCGTTGTATTTGAAAGAGTTTGAAGGAAAATGAAGAATTCTCTTTATATTTGGGATACACAGATCTTATATGCTGCATGGGAAGAGACGACCGCGATGCACAGCCTTTACTCCGCTTCCATCTATTTTTCCGTAGAGCGACCTTCAGAGCTTTTCTTGCCGGACGGAAGCATCATTGAATTCTCGGGCGTATTTATTCCGCCTAACACGGTCCATAGGCAAGTCGCCAAACAAACGCATATTCTAAATCTGAACATAGATCCTGATTCTCCTTTCTTTGATCGCATCGCCGGTTATACGCATAGCGGTCTTCAAGTTTTTGATTCCGGAAAGATAGAAGGTTTGAGTGAAACTCTTGCAAAGGTCTTGAAGGAAGAAACCACGGACGAAGAAGCTCTGGGTATATTACAAACTCTTATCGATTCGGTGTTCGGGCCCATTCTTCCTCCTAAAACGGCAAAGACGTTGGACAAAAGAATCTCCACCGTTGCGAATCATCTGCGTTCCCTTGCGTTTTTGCCCCAACCCGAAGAAATTAAACTTGGTTATTTAGCAAAGCTTGTGAATCTATCGGAGGATCGTTTCCGTCATCTGTTTAAGGAAACTCTTTTTACGTCGGTTAGAAAATACATTCTTAGCTTAAGATTGAAGATAGCCGCTCGAAACATTCACCGCTGTGTAAATCTTACCGAAGTCGCACACGTAGCTGGATTTTCGGACTCGGCTCATTTTAGCAGAACGTTTCGAGCTACCTACGGACACAGACCTTCCGTTGTTTTTAGAAATTCCAAAAGGGCGAGAATTCGATTTATCGAAAGATAAGATCGGGTTCTTTTTATATTTTCAAATCCTACTCGGTTCTTTTTCCTGATAGAGTTCTTCCATACGATCCTTATTTGGATCGGCAATCGAAGCGCGTTTCACCTCGAACAGATTCGTCGATCCTCTCCGGCCTCGAACGGCTTGGAAAGCAAGATTATGATTTCCCGTTTACAAATGAAAAAATCAACAAGTCTCTCGATCAAAATCATTCAACGATTGCTCGGAATCGCATCCTTAGATCTTGCATTGGCGCGGAACTCTGACGAATCTGATTATTGTCTATGATATAGAGTCCCGTCCAAAGAAAGCTGAGAATCCATCCGCAATGGATTCTCCACAAATTTTAGAAATAACATTCGAAGTAGCCCGTTCTCCTAGAACTTTTTAGCATAACCGAAACTGAAATATACGAAATTCGTAACGATTCTCTGTTGATTGTATCTTTCTTTCAAATATTGTCTTACGTTCGGATCCGCAAATGTAGCGTTGATCTGATCGTATACAAAAGTGTTGTCATACCCGTATAACTTGGAAGGATCCTGAACGTGACCGTCGTGGACGAGACGAGTCGCTCCGTCGAAATAATTATTGTTATCGTAGAGATGAACGTCGGGGCGATTCACGTGATTTCCGGAGACGAAAAAATTTCCAAAGTGAAATTTTATAAAACTCGAAATATCGGAAAAACCGGAAGTTTTGTTTCTCGGGTTCGCTTGATACATATAACCGATGTTCGTTCCTACATCGATTTTAAAAAACTGGTCCTCTCTAAAAGTGTATTTGAATTCCAGAGGAATGTATAAAGAAGAACGATTCAAACCCGTTGCGGGAGTACCTTGGTTTCTGAAATTGACCGTCTTGTAAACCGAGAGTTTAGGATGTAAAAATTCCAAGAACGGCAATTCCCAACTTACGTAACCTTGCGTTTTGGAAAGCCCGCCGCTTCCGTTTGTGGGAAAAATCGCATAACGAAAAGCCCCCACCATAAATCGGCCGTATTTCGATTTTTCAAAATCGTAGAACAACGTAAATTCTCCGGCGCTATTTCTCGCCATCCCGTTTTGATTTACGTATTTTCCGGCAGACGTATAACAATTATTAGGCGAAGGACAAATATTTCCGGTATCGATATCGTGTTGAGCGCGAAAGAATAATTCGGGACCGCCGGATTTACTCTGCAAGATTCTTTGTTCGTTGTCCTTGTCCGCGCGATCCGACATCCAGATATTCAAAAAAAGTTCTCCGTATAAGTGTTTGATCGGAGTCGGAAATTCGATAGTAGGCTGAAATGCCCAAACGGGTTGAAAGGATTTATACGGAGTATTGTTCATACGAGAAGCGTCCTCCGTCCCTAAAGCCCAACCTCTCCGGATGTAATCGGTCGCAAATTCTATTTTTACCTCGGTATGATGCTCGTTCCCGTGTCCTTTCTTATCCTTTTTAGAATGCGGGTCTTCCGATTTCGAATCTTCTCCCTCCTTGGAAGAAACTTCCGTTTCGTTTATTTTTGCTTCCTTTGTCTGAATCTTTGACTCTTGTGAATACAGATCTATATTCATAAATACGAATATTCCGAATAAGATCACCGTGTGCGACGTCGTCCACTTCATAAATTTAATTCCTCGTTCGATCATAATACAAAACCTTTTCGTTTTTCTCCCTTTAACATTCCTTTTACCATTCTCCGTTTCGCTTAAATACCTTTCGAATATCCGAAGGAGAAATAATAGATTTCCCTTTTGATATGTTGACTTTGATAATTTTCGAGTATGAATTTTTGAACGAGAGGATCGGAAAAATTCCGATTGATCACGTCTCGTACCGAATTATTCAAAGCGCCGTACTGCTTTGAAGGATCGATTGTGCGGCCATCCCTCATCGAATCCGAAGTGGTTATGTTATCGAAAAAATAACTACTATCATAGATCTCTAAATTGGGCCGATAAGCCATGTTTGCCGTTAGATAAAAGCCGTCGTATTCCAACTTCAAATTCGAAGTTATATCGGAAAATCCGGAAAGATTATCCTGAGGATTGTTGCGGATGATATAACCCGCGGAAGTTGTCGGCGTGATCTTAAACTTTTGAGTGATCTTAAACTCGTGACTCAACTCGAAAGGAATGTATCCCCATCCTTTGTTGATGCCGGTCGTGGGAGAATCATTGCCCGGGTCCGTCGTTTTGAAAAAAGATAACTTCGGATTTAAGTAGGTAAGAAACGGAATTTCCCAAGCGATATAAACTTGAGTCCATGAAAATCGATTCTTAGGAAGAAACGCATTGTAAGAAAAAAATCCGGTTGAAAACTTTCCGAATTTCGATTCCGATAATTTATAATCCGCGAGAATCTCTCCCCCGTCGTCCCACTTAAGACCGTTCTCTTCTTTGAATTGGTGAACCGATCTTGGATCGAAAGGTAAAACTCCCTGATTCAAATACGGTTGATAGTAGTTCAGCAATTCCGGTTCGCCCGGACCCGCTTGTAAAAATCTTTGATCCGAATCGCGATCTCCCTTATGAGTTAAAAAGAGATTGAACCAAAATTCGAGGGTAAGTCGTTTCGTGATCGGGATCTCGATCGAGGGTTGAAACGTGTAAGCGGGAAGAAAGGAACTGTATTTTACGTTGTCTCTTTGACTGATCGATTCGCTTCCGAACGTATTACCTCTAAAAACGAAATCGGACATCAACTCGACGTTCACGATGATCTCTTCGTCCTCATCCTCGTCTTCCGATTGATTTCGTTTTGTTTCGGTCATACTTGTGTCTTGAAGCAAATCCGCTTCTTCATCATCGTCGTCGTCGTTCGAAAAATCTTTCGAATTCCCCGCCAAACGAACGCCTCGGTTTCCATCTATTTTATTTTTCTGAAGAGGAGTTCTCTTTTGATTCCCTTTCGTATTTTGATCCGAAGACTCGATGAGTTTTTCTTTTGGCTTTTTATGCGATTCTCCGTTCTGCCGAGAATCCGTTCTTACCTGAGAATCGGATGAAGAAACACAAAGTAGAATTAAAATCATATATAGACAAATTTTCATGGTAGTACAAAATATATATTTATAATATACTAATTTACTTTAATATAAAGTCCATGATTTCAATGATCAATTCCAATAAAATGAGAACTACGATCGTGTATTCGGCTATCATTTCCCAAACTAAGAATTTCTTTTCGGAGACTCTTTCGGAAAGAATGGTCAGAGTTTCCTGAGTATGCCCCCAAGTATCCAGAAGCGCGGTCAGTCGATCCGTTAAGAACTCGGATTTTCTAGAATTAGAATCCGCCAATTCTTTCCAATCCGGGTTTGGAATGCCGAAAAATAGTGAACGGATGATTTCTATTTTCATAGACAACGCAAGACTCTCGTCGTGTTTTCTTCTGATTTCGTCCGAGTGAAGAAGTTGAACCGTCTTCACCTTGGAATACTTGTTCAAAGCGTTCAAAGTCCATTGCGACAATTCGTTTAAATAGGAAGCCGACATTTCGTAATACGCTTCGACCGCGATTTTGGAAAGCATCGTCGTTGCGGATTCGTGTTTTTCCTTATTGTTTTTTTCGATCTGCGCTATCGAAATCCAACGGGATTGATTGACGATGCTCCAATTATTTCCCCTTAAGGGGGAATATTCGCTTAACGTTAAGTGAATGTCGTTGATTTTGGTCCCGTTCCCTTCGATCACGATACAATCGAAAGGAAAACCGAGATACCAGCCTTTGATTTTTTCAAGAAACATCGGAGAACATCCTTTCGGCATGACCAACGACGCCCCTTCTTCGAATGACAAAAAATAAACCTTATAGAGTTTCGAATGTTGAATCACTTCGCGGTCCCTTTTCTATAATTTCGATCTTTTGGAAAGAAAGTTAGAGGCTTACCGTCCTCTATGATCGAGCCGTTCAGATCCAGATACTTGCGAAGATCCTTTGGTAATGAAAAAAGCCCGCCGTGAGTCACCTCGTCGTACGCGAATAACTTTCCGTTCAGATCCCGTTCCATAAGTCGTTCCTGAATCAAATCGCAGGACGGAAACGAATCCTCCGAATTGGAAGCGATGATGAATCCCCAGCTAGAGGTGAAAGAAGGAATATATATATTATAACTTTCTACATTAGCAAAAGATTTACGTATTGTTCTCCGCAAGGTCGCGTGTTGTTCCCAAACTCCGGGAGATAATTCCAGAGCTTGTAATGCCAGGATCCCGCCGATTCCAAGACGCCAAGAACACAGTTCGTAAAATTCTTTCGTATACAATCTGGTCGCGGGACCATCCAACAATATATCCGTAATATCGGTGATGATGATATCGAACGTAAGATTTGTATCTTCCAAATACTTTCTTCCATCCATATGAATCAGCTCGGTTCGAGGATCTTCAAACGCTTCCTTGTTCCAGTCGGGAAGAGCGACCTTACAGAACTCCACAAATTCCTCATCGATATCGACCATTACAGCCAATTCGATGGAAGGATGTTTTAACACTTCTCGCAAAGTGGCCCCTTCTCCTCCGCCCAGAATCAAAACTTTTTTCGGATTCGGATGAGTCAATAATGCGGGATGAACCAGACATTCGTGAAAGATATGTTCGTCGGCTTCCGAAGATTGAACCGCTCCGTCTAAAACGACCGTTCTTCCAAACGCGTTCAATAGATGGAATTCAACTTGTTGAAACTTTGTTCTAAAGCTCGTGGATTTTTTCTCCTTCAGAAATTGGTGCATCTCTCTGAAGTCCACTTGTTCCGTAAACCAGGAATGAGTAATAGGATCCATTTCGATTCTCCTCTTCTACGAGCTTACGCGCTGCGTTCCTCGTAACGATTGATTACTTTGGACGGCTTCCAAAGATATTGTAAAAACGATCCGAACGGAATGACCTCTATGGTCTTTCCGCAGGTGAAGATATCGAGAAAACAGGAATTGAATTCCGGGTATGTGTGAATACTCGCGTGCGATTCGGAAAGCAAGTATAGAATCGTAACCCCGTGCGGTTCGAATTTATGTTCTACTTTATTGAGAATGTTCGCTCCGATCTCTTTGATCGCCGATTCGATATCCCGGGCTAATATTTCACGATCGTTCAGATCCACTCTACAACCCACAAAGTCGGTCATGAGATGCCGTCCGTAAAATTGATATCCGAGTTGATCGCCCGAACCCTTGGGTGAAATTATTTTTGTATGCGTAGATTGTAATTCCACGCCCGTTTCTGCAATGGACATAGGAGATAACCTCATTCTTCTTTAGATAAAAATGTGATTCGAAAGTATGAACTAAACGTATCTATCGAAATCAATAGATAGGCGTAGCCGACCCCTGATCGTTAAATTAAGTTTAACTTAGGCTTTGAAAGAAGATGTCGGCGGGGGTAAGGAAATCAGAGAATGGTTTAATAATTGAAGGGAATGATTCTTCCTAGATTCGGTAAAAAATTGGACGAGAGCCTCACTTGGAATCAGTTGAAAGACGAAGAACGGTAGAAATTCTACTTCAAAGTCGCCGTTTGTCTGCGCTTCAAAATAAGATCCAGTAAATAAATCGTCGTGCTCCCTCACATTTTGAAATGGGGAAACGGGATTGATCGTAAGTTTCTTATAAGACCAATCTCCATTGCATATATCAACCGTATCGATAACGGTGTCCATACCAATGCAAAACAATAAGAGAGCCATTACGGAAACGTGGATCAGTTTCCATATCCGCTTTTTCTTATTTTTATGCCCGAAGATTTTCACGACTCACTCAGGCTGTTCGACGTAAGATTTCAAGTCAATAAATAAAAATAATTAAGATCTTTTTACGCCGTGATCGCTATTCTATGCTTCATCGATTCGAATTCAGAAAAGAGAAACAAAGAAAATCCCTTCGAGAATTCTTAACTCTGCACAATTTCAGTATTTGATGCGAAGAAGAATGCACGCTTAAACGGCTCTTTTTATTTCAACCCTCATATTCCTATTCAAACAATCGAATATGTCTTTGTTCGATTGCATTCCAATTCCAAGAGTTTACGAAACAATAAAAAACGAACGATATAGATTGGGAAATATCTCAAAATGCGGGAACTACGTATGCCGTTATTTCATAATTTTCACGGTCAGCCTTTTCAATGTTTCCATGAAAGAGTTTTTGGAAAACACATTGCTTCTAATGAGCGTCGATTGTAAATCAATCCATTCTGATTTGAAATCCGTTCTTCGACTTCTTATCACTCATAAAAAGTGAATCTTGGACTTTAGATTCAAACCGTATAACTTTTCTAGGTTTTACTTCGTTGTCTTTGTATCCGCAAAGTGGTTCCATCTTCCTTTGTTACCGAGAATCAATCGAGATCCGTTCAATTTTAAATTTTCGAAAGTGTTCGTTTAAAAATCCTCTATTTCAACTGATTGTTTACATTCTTAAGAATAGAATCGAAAATGTCCGCCCACATTCATAGGTTTCAATTACTCTGCTCGGATCTCTTACTGATCCATAGAGACCTTATGTTTCTACCACGGTGAGGAAAGGTGGGAAGGGATGATCCTATCCCTTACTCGATAAACATCTCATCGGTAAAACGAGAAGCCTCGCCGATCAACCGGCTTTCCAAGAGATTAAAGCCCACTCTTCTGAAATACGGTTCGATCATCTTAAGATATTGTTTTTTGGTCCGCACGTGCGCGTAAGGATCTTCAAAATAAATATCTTTTTTCATACGGACATAATCGGCCTTGGTCGGAACGGAAAAATAAAGATACTTAACGATTTTATGAAGTTTCTCAAAGACCGGTTTGAGATCCCCGTCGATGTATTGAACGACCGAGTTGCAGATTCCTAGATCGAAAGGAAGATGAACGAAATACGAAAGATCCAAATCCTGAACGGTCGTGTTCAACACGGACATATTCCAAGCTCGAATCCATTTTTGGGAAAGAAGTTCGTCGAGCATCTGTTCCGAAGGATCGATCGCAAGCACCCGGCCCGGTTTAAAGATCTTTACCATTTCCTTAAGAAGAATGGCCTTACCGAAACCGAAGTCGGCGATCGAGTTCACCGGGATTTCCATCAGATTCAAAATCGATTTCGCATAACGCGCGTGTTCTTTGGCGTTGAAAGTGGCGTCCACGTCCGTACCCGAACCGTAGATGTCCCTCCAATACGCGGCTTCGAACGGAAGACCGTTGGCGCCTAACGTCAATTCTTCGTCGTCGGAAATCGCGTCTTTGTTTTTGGAGTTTGGTTTTTTATTCCAGATGGACTTCAAGGAATCAGTTCCGGACTTAAGGAAGAGGAGGAAAACATCCCGGTAAGAAAACGATTCAATCCCTTTTCCCCGTTGCGGGAAGGAAGTTGAGACTTCGCTTTTTCCACTTGGATCTTGATCTGAGTGTTTTCCTTTTCACCGGAAATCACTTTCGTCAAAAAACCGGTGATCAAAATCTGTTCTCCCGATAAAAACACGAACTGAGGATTCTTAAACTTATAACGTTTCAACATTTCCCGTTTGTCCGCGAGCCAGACTTCTTCGAGGAAAAGATAATCCCGATTCTTCCATTCTTTCGGTTGAATCGGAAACAATCTCTGTTTGGAATGAAAATACACGTAAGACGAAACCGCCGGGCTCGCGTAGATTTTTTCGTCGGTCTGAATCACTTCCCTGCTCTTTAAGTTTACGAGATCCTTGGTAAACGCTGAAAGTTTCGTCGCGTTGATTCCCGATGTCGGTTTAACGGAAAAATAAACGGACACAAGAAGAATCACGATCAAAGCCGCGCTCGCGGAAATCGTATTGAGTTCCTTTTCGGATCTTAAAAGAAAATTCCCGATGTAAAGAATCAAAAACAAAGGACCGAAGTTGGCTACGTAACTCCAAAGAAGTTTATAAAAAGTCTCGAAGGAATTCTCCCCGTAAAAATTCGTAGTGATCAAAACGGTAAGAAGCGCGAGAAACGCTCCCATATAAACGAGAAGAACGAGTTGAGGAATGTTTCTTCTTTTAAAAAATACGGACTGATGTTTTTTTCTTTCTCGGATTCCCACGGTTCCGGCCTTCGTAACGAAAATCGTCATTCCGACTAAGAACACGGTGAAATGCGAAAAGAAACTTCCTAAGATACAAACGACGAGCAGGAATATGTCGCCCAACGTCTCCATTCTAAACGCGAGAAAAAGAATCAAAAGAAAAAACAAACTGAACAACTCCGGATAAAAAACCAGAGGCATGGAATACGTAAGCGGAGTGATCGCGGAAAGATAACAGAGAATATAGTGGTTCGGTTTCCACTTCTCCCTTTGCAAAGTCACGCCGATCAAATGAATTCCGAGCGAAAAAATAAATGCGGAAAGCGAAAAGAAAGCCGTGGTATAGTTGAGTCCTGTGATCGATTTCCAAAGATTCAGGACCAAAAACGGAAGCGGAGCTTCGTCCGAGAAAAACTTTCCTTCTTCGGTCAGCGACCGGAGGTTTGCGAGAATTCCCATCGCTTCCGGATTCAAAGGTTCTCCGAACCAGTTATAAAGCACGGAAAGAACGGTCGCAAGACCGATCGAGGATAGGAAAAGGAAGATTGGGTTGGCTTTATTGCTTCTTTCTAAGTCCATGGGGGCCGTAGGGTTTTTGCGGAAATCAGAGCAAGGATAAAAATTTGGGTGAAATTCTACCAACACATTTTGAAGTAACAATGAGAACCTCGAATCGGGACAGAATTCATGGAAAACAAAGATCATATCCTTTACGACAAAACCGGAAAACCATCCAAAGAACCGGCCTGGATCTTCAGAACCTACGCGGGACACACAAACGCGAGAGAATCCAACGAACTTTTTAGAAAAAACCTCTCCAAGGGACAAACCGGACTTTCCATCGCCTTCGACCTCGCGACCCAGTGCGGTTACAGCTCCGATCACGCGATCGCAAGACCGGAAATCGGGAAAGTGGGAGTTCCGATCAACACTCTGGAGGATTTTAGAATCCTATTCAACCAGATCCCGATCGAAGAAATGAACACTTCGATGACGATCAACGGGACTTCCATGTATCTTTTGTCCCTTTACGTCGCCCTCGCCCAGGAACGCGGAGTGGACATCGCTCTACTCCAAGGAACAACCCAAAACGACATCATCAAAGAATATCTCGCGAGAGGAACGTACATCTTTCCTCCGGCTCAGTCCATCCGAGTCATCGTGGACATGTACGAATACTGCCTGAAGAATATTCCGAAATGGAACCCGTCTAACATCTGTTCGTATCACTTGCAGGAAGCCGGAGCGACTCCGGTGCAGGAACTCGCGTTCGCGCTCGCAACCGCGATGGCGATCCTCGACGCGATCAAGGAAAGAAATTGTTTTACCCCCGACGAGTTCGAGCAGTGTGTGGGAAGAATTTCATTCTTCGTAAACGCCGGAATTCGTTTCGTGGAAGAGATGTGCAAGATGCGCGCCTTCACCGATATGTGGGACGAGATCACGAGAGATCGCTACGGAGTAAAACAGGAAAAATACCGCCGCTTCCGTTACGGCGTTCAGGTGAACTCTCTCGGTCTTACCGAAGAACAACCCGAAAACAACGCATGGAGAATTCTCATCGAAGCGTTAGGCGTCACCATGAGCCGCGACGCGCGTTGTAGAGCGCTTCAACTTCCCGCTTGGAACGAAGCCCTTTCTCTTCCAAGACCTTGGGATCAACAGTGGTCCTTACGATTACAACAGGTTCTTGCGTATGAAACGGATCTTCTCGAATATCCGGATCTATTCGAAGGTTCTAAAGTAGTCGAAAGCAAAGTAAAAGAACTCAAAGAAGAAGCATACAAAGAGATTCAGAAAATTCTCGACATGGGCGGAGCGATCAAAGCGATCGAGAACGGATACATGAAATCCCAGCTCGTTAAGTCGCAAGCGGAACGTCTCGCGAAGATCAACAACAACGAACTCATCATCGTCGGTAAGAACAAATGGACCGAAGGAACTCCTTCTCCATTGATGACCGATCAGGACGGCGGGGTTTTCAAAGTGGATCCTAAGTCCGCGGAAGAAACTCTCGAAGTTCTCGCAAAAGTAAAATCAAAACGCGATCCGAACGTCGTCAAAGCCGCGCTGGCAACTCTCGAAGCGGACGCAAAAGCGGGTAAGAATTTGATGCATGCATCCATCGAGTGCGCGAAAGCCGGAATCTCCACGGGAGAATGGGCGGACGTACTCCGATCCGTTTTCGGAGAATACAGACCCGCAACCGGAGTGGAAGGACAAAAACTCAATCTTGAAACCGAAAAGGTCGTTCGCGTTCGCGGAAAAGTCGAAGCGTTCTTAAAAGCGAGCGGCTCGAGACCGAAGATCGTAGTCGGCAAACCGGGGTTAGACGGACATTCCAACGGAGCGGAGATGATCGCCGTTTCCGCAAAACACGCGGGATTCGACGTGATCTATTCCGGAATTCGTTTAACGCCGGAAGAAATCGTTCAAACCGCTGTGGAAGAAAACGCGGACGTCATCGGAGTTTCCATTCTTTCCGGTTCGCATCTCGAACTTGCGGAACAGATCTTCTCCGAATTGAAACACTATAAAGCCGATATTCCGGTCGTGTTCGGGGGAATCATTCCTCCTTCCGACTTCGACGCGCTTACAAAACTCGGAGTGAAGGCGATCTTCACGCCGAAAGACTACGACTTGATGGACGTGATGGAAAGAATCATCGACATCATTTCCAAAACCGTCAAAGCCGCATAACGCAACATACGTTCGTTTCGGATATGGTCGTGAAACACAAAGAAGAACTCGCGGATCTAATCGAAGGAGCGCGGGAGGGAGAAAAATTTCCTCTCGCAAAACTCATTTCGGGCGTGGAAAGACCGGATTCTTTCTCCTTTCGAAAGAATCTTTTCGAAGCTCTTGCGGAACGCGGCCTCAGCGGAAACGATTCTTTGACCGTCGGTTTTACGGGAACTCCGGGCGCGGGTAAATCCTCTTTGCTCGGAGAACTCGCGACTCAATTCTTAAAGGCGGACAACGGAGAAACGATGGCCATCGTCGCCATCGATCCTTCCAGTCATATTTCCGGCGGTTCGCTGTTAGGCGACCGAACGCGATTGTCCCTTCCCGCAAGAGAAAAAAGAATTTATTTCCGTTCTCAACCGAGCCAACTCGAACTCGGAGGAGTCAATCCGTATACATATCACGTAATCCGTTTGCTTCGTTGTTTTTTTAAATACGTTTTTATCGAAACAGTGGGAATCGGTCAGAACGAGATCGAGGTTTCCAAACTCACCGATCTTTCCTTTCTCGTTTTACAACCGTTAGGCGGCGATCAGGTTCAGTTTATGAAAAGCGGAATCATGGAAGTTCCGGATTCCTTCATCCTGAACAAATGCGACGAAGAAGTTCTCGCCAATTCCAGTTATCACATGTTGATCACCACTCTGGAATTTCTAAAAGACATTATGCCGGGTAAGAATCTTCCTCCCGTTTTTAAAACCTCCACTAAAACCAAACAGGGCATTTCCGAACTTTTGGATTTTATCCGAAACGCGAAACCGAACTCGGACCGTTCCAAAGAAACCGATCTGCAACTCAAAAAGTGGATCAAAAACGAATTCGGCAATTTCGGTTTAAAGATCGTGGAAGCGCTTCCCCGCTCTTCTTCTTTGAGTTTCGAAACACTCGAAGGAAAAGCTCTCGAAGAAATTCGAAAGAATTTAAAATCGTAAGAATTCGTTTAACAACGAATCCTGCTAATACGACAATTCTCAAATCCGTTTCGCTGCGACCGTAGAAATATCGCCTCTTTTTGCCGCGTAAACGCTGGATTTCCGACGTTGTCCGCGTCGAATTCTCGCATGTTTTCACGAATTTCATTCTCACTTGCATTTACCCTGATCGTCTTTGCGTTTAGTTCCCTTTGGGCCGACTCCGCCTATCCGCGGTTAGATTGGGAGATCGTAGAAAAGGACGATTTTTCGACGCTTGTTCCGCCGAACGCGGACGAAAAGGTCCGCAGTTTTCAAGGAGCTTTGATCGCGGGAAACTGGCTTTTATGGCCCGCGATTCTTCCCGGTGCGAACGACAAGGAAAGCCACGGAATTCTTTTTAGAAATCTAAAAAACGGAGAAGCCAAACGAATCGATTTGGGAGAGCCCGTGCGCGGTCTCGCCTGGGATCGCGAAAACGAACTCGTTTACGCAAGACTCAAAAAAGAAATCGCGTTGATCGCCCCTTCGACCTTGGAAATCAAAAAAAGAATTCCCTTCGTTCCCACGAACAGCGGTTGGACCTCGATCGGAATCTTTCAGGGAAAACTTTTTTCCATCCAAGGAAACACATTCAGTTTTTATGATAAAGATTCGGGCTCCGAAATCGAAAACAAGGAACTTCCGGTTTCCAAGGTTTCGAACGCGTATGTATGTTCGAATAAGGAGATTTTTCTCTGGTACTCCGAAGGGGATTTCAATCTCCATTCCTACAATCCGATTTTGAATTCGATCAAAAATCATCTTGCGGTTCGGATCGATTCCAAGTCGGCCCCTAAACTCGCGTGCAATCCGGAAGGACAAAGCCGTTCGAATCCGATCGCGTTTGTCTTGATGGACCCCGAGAAATCATTTTATAAAAATCTAATACGAATCGGAGATCAACTGTATCCGGTTTCCAAGGAGAATCAGATTCTCAAGGGAAATCTGAGTTATCGCTTTTCTCCTAGAACCGATAAGATCGTTTATACGGCTTCGATCACCGCAAAGGAAAAGGATTCTCCCGAAACGGAAATCGCGATCGCGATTCCTCCCAAAGAAACCGCGTCTCAGATCCTCACCGAGGAAGTATTTTCAAAAAACGGAATATTCCAAGAAGACGCGCAAAACAACAGAACCTTGATCGTTAAGGTTCCCGCTCTTTCCGCGGGTCAGTCCTGGACCGAGGTAGTGTATTCCGCGAAACTCACTCGTTTCAATCTGGACTCGGGGCTTTCCGAATTCAAAACGTCCTGGGACGATTGGAAGGTTTCGAAAGAATGGAAACAATTTTTGGAGGACAAACCCGTTTACAAGATAGACGATCCCGGTATCGTTTCCGTTCGCGATCAACTCAAAGCGGATTCGAACAGCGTCGAAGGTTATATACAAGCGGTCTACAAACATATCACGAAGACGTTGGTGTATAAACAGGACGGCAGATTCGATCCGGCTCCGATCGTTTTGCAGAACGGCCACGGCTCCTGCACGGAACACAGTTACGCGCAGATCGCCTTACTTCGAAGCGCGGGGATTCCGGCAAGGCTTGCATGGAATTGGCTTCCTGTAAGTCCCAAACCCGAATTGAATCATAAGATCGCGGAGGTTTGGCATCCTTCCTTCGGATGGATTCCGATGGAGCCGCTTTCGTATCCGAGGATCAGAGCCGGCCTGACACATGCAAAACATATTATATTCGCAGTTTTGAATTCTCCCTCGCATTCGATCATAAAAGGCGGAGACGTTTTGATCGGTTTTACGAAACCTTCGGGCGGAGCTTCTCGTTCTTTGAATATCGATCTTCTGCCGGACGAATCGGTCGCGTCGCGAAATCTTTCCGTCGAAAATCCGATCTTGGAGGATTCTTTTCCGAAAGTAAAACCGATCCGCAATAAGATTTTAGAGAAGGAAGACGTTCGAAGCGTGGAATAAAGGATCAAGCGGCGGCCGATTCCGATTCGGCCGTTTCCTTTTTTTACGGCGGTAAATTTAAACGGACATTACTTCTTCTTGACATTTAGAATTTTTTTTCTTAGTCTATTCTCCCTATGAATCCGACAAAGACCTTTCTCCTATTCTTAGTTCTGTTCCCTCTTCTTTTACAAGGAGCGGATCATCCCGATCACGCGATCGGAGAATCCTTGCTCAAGATTTCCAAACGCGCGAATCTTCCCGATGCAACCGTTTCCGGCAACGGCTTTAAAGCGGTCTTACTCGTCGGCGATGTGGACGGCGATAGCGGACCCGGAACCTTGGGGTATATTAAGAATATGCAGGATGTCGCAAAGGTTCTTAGAGCGAGAGGCGTTCAAGTTATTGAATACTACAGTCCCAAAAATTCATGGGATCAGATCAAACAATCGATCCAAGGAGCCAAACTCGTTTTATACGCGGGTCACGGAGTCGGAAGCAATCTTACGGATTCTCCGTATCATCAAAAATACGTGGGCGGTTTTGCGTTGAAGGGTAAGTTCGTTTCGAACGACGACGTGGAGAACGCTCTCAAACCCGCGCCCGGCGCCGTAGTATTGTTCTTAGGCGCTTGTTTTACCGCGGGCAACATGGCGTACGATATGGGAGTGATCGACGCTGAAGAAACAAAACATAGAATCTCCATGTACTCCGCTCCGTTCTTAAAGGCGGGCTTTCAAGGTTATTATGCGACATGGGCTCCTTGGACCGCCCAGAGTCTCGTCGCCGAACTTTTTACCGATAAGACATACGGCTCCATCTATGACACACAAACCAATCTTTCCGAAGTGACTAAGATCGACCATCCGACGTATTCGAACGGAAAGTTGTTTTTTCACAAGGGCAAACAAGATGCGAGAGTCGTTTTTGATTACGCATTTGCCGGAAATCCGAACGCTAAAATTTCCTCTTCTTCCTCGACGCCTTCCAAGGACGATTCTCAACCTTCGACTAACAACACACAGACGAACCTGAGCCCCGAGGAACAAACCGCCAAGAACAACGCGCTCATTAAAGCGACTTACAAAAAGGATTTGAAAACGGCGGCGAAATTGTTAAGCGAAGGCGCGGATCCGAACGCGGAAAGTAAGGGCTGGAGAATTCTTCATCTGTCCGTGTATTTCGATCTTCCCGAGCTAACCAAACTTCTTTTGGATAAAAAAGCCGATCCGAACTTTCAAGTGGACGGATATACCGCGCTTTCTTTGGCGACCGCGTATGAACGCACTTCGATCATTCCCCTTCTCGAAGCCGCGGGCGGAACCAAGTCGAGAGCCGCGACGATCAAACCGAAACCGGAAAAACCCTAAAAAGATATTGGGAAATCGATGCGAGCCAAATCGACCGAAGCACATCGTTCGTCGAATAACGAAAGAGTCTCCTCGACGTTACGGCCGCAAGCGCTTTCGCACGACGCGGTTGGCACGAGGCTCGAGTGAGCCTTAGCGAACGTCTTGCGAACCGAAGTGACAAAGCAATGTGCGGAGCCGGAGTGAGGGTTTGCATTAGCAAATCCCGAACGGAGCGAGGAGACGAAGTTAGGCAACGACCACTTCTTCTAATTCATTTTGGGCTGAATTTTAAATTCAAAGCCGCTTCCTGAATTTCAGATTTAACGGAATCAAAATCATCGAATAGAAATATTGTATAAAGATCAGGTAAATCCTTCTTATGAACTGCTGTCACTATTGAATATTTAAACCCTCGACCGAATTCAGAAGTTGCTTCAACGTAAAAATTAGCACCCCACTCTGCATTAAACAATGCAACTGTATCCATAGATAAGTCGTTTGTCCGAATTCTATCCATGCACTGGCAAACGTTTGCAGCCGTTGTCAAAGCTTGTTGTTTATATAGTTCAGTTTTTTCGAAATCAATTCCGTCAATTTTCGGTGCAGGTAAACCAATAAAATATCTAATTTCCAATTTTTTACTTTTGTGTTTAATAGCATAATCATAATACAAATTTGGATTTTCTTTGACTTTCGTTGATTTGAAATCTTTGCCGAAACTAAATTGGAAATTGTAATCTTTTAATATTTTTTCAAATGGGTCGCCTTTCCAAGCATGAATTGAAAGAATAGGGATTACAAACAAAATTATAGGTTTAAGAATTTTAATCATTGTATTACACTCTTTTATGAGCCATATAGAACAATAATAATTTAGTCGTTATCGCCTAACACATATTAGACAGCTTTACTGCAATGGGGAGTCATAGAATTCTCCTTTAAAAGCCTTTCAAGAATTGCGATTGAAATCATCGATAAAATTTTTTAAAGAACGATTCGAAAGAAATAAAGTATGCTTCTTAAGACGGTCGATTCTTGATTCCGTTATGATTTTGCGTTTTATTCGACTGCGGCCTTGAGCGCCGCGATATCGATCTTTTGCATTTTGAGCATAGCTTGTGTGGCGCGTTCTGCCTTTTCGCGATCTTTGTGCGACACAAGCTGTAAAAGAATTTTAGGAGTTACCTGCCACCACATACCGTATTTGTCCTGAATCCAGCCGCACATACTTTCTTTGCCTCCTCCGGAAAGAAGGGCGTGCCAATAATAGTCGATCTCTTTTTGCGTTTCCACGCTGATCATAAACGAAACACCCCAATTGAACTGAAACTCAGGTCCGCCGTTATAGGCAAAAAACTTTTGTCCATTCAGTATGAATTCGGCCCGCATCGGATTCGCTACAAGTATTTTAGATTTTTTGAATATCGATACGTAGAACTTTGCCGCTTCTTCCGTGTTCGCATTAAACATGAGAAACGGAGTGATGCTGTGAGTCGGAGCGCTCACGAATTCGATTTTCGTCCCGTTTGATTTCGGCTTTTTCGGGCTGCTTTTCTTTTTTGATACCGCCATATTCTTCTCCTTTTGTTGCGTTTGATTTTTATTCTATCTTTTTCAATGCCCGCATTCCGAAATTTCGATCACTGCACAATCCATCAAATTAGGCTCTAAACCGACGGTCTTAATTCGGGACATTGAAAATGATTTCGATTCAACGCCTACACTTCTTAGCTTGGACCCTCTCCCCCGCCTCACTTCAAAAGTTTAAACGCGTGCGTCCAGGATTGGGACAAAAATCCGGGAATACACCAAAGAATACAAAGCGGTTCGATCGCCCTCGCCGCTTCGACCTTCCCCATATCCTCCGTGTCCCATCCGAACGTATTCAAAATATCTGATACGATTTTTTTGGAAGAATCCTCGTTCCCGCAGATGAACATACTCGGCTTTCCGTCCTTCAACTTGGGGTCCACCATCAGAGTGCTACCCACCGAACTGAAACACTTTACGAAGTGCGCCTTCGGCGCCTGTTTTTGAAGTTGTTCCATTAAGGATTCATTGTATGAAGTGAAAAATTTCAGGACCCCGTTAACGGGAGCTTCTTCGGAAATCGGATTGGTGGTGTCGATGATCGTTTTTCCGTTTAAAGAATCGATTCCGGCCAACTTCAAAACTTCGGAAGCGATGTTTCCCTTAGAACACAAGACTAAAATCTCTCCGAAACTCGCGGCCTCGGCGAACGTTCCCACGGACGCGGACGCTCCGGCTTTCGACAACCAATCTTTGAGTTTCGAAGGATCTCTGGTTCCGATCTTTACTTCGGCTCCGTATTTTAAAAATCCGTTCGCCAACGTTTGGCCGACTACGCCGGAACCCAATACTCCGATCTTCTTTCCTTTCATGTTGTTTCTCCAGAAACAATTTTTAAAGACTCGTCCGGAAACGATCAAACAGGATTTATAGATTCGGCTTTTATTTTTATATGCGACCCGACCGATAAAACGGACAATATCGATCCCGATCGCGAAATTTATGAAAATATTTGTTTCCTAAATCGGGACGGGCTCTATCTTGATTCCTTAATCCGATCGGCAAGGTCCGGTCTTTAACAGAAAACCCTAATTAAGAGTGAAACTTTGACAAGGAGTCAAAAATGAAAAAAACTTTCCGTTCTGTAAGCGCGACGTTTGCGATCGCTTTCTGTATCAGCCTTCTACCTTCTTATCTTTTTGCGGAAGAAGACGCGCACTACATTCAACCGGACGATTTCTTTATCACTAAGGAAGAATTCAAAAACCAAGCTTGGATTCACGTTCATCTTGCGAAACAACTCACGGCGCCTTCTTCTAAAACGAAAAACGAAGGAGAATTTCTTCAAGTTCACGACGGCAACAAGGTCTGGACGAAATTCTATTACGCAACCGAAATCGCGAAACCGAGCGATCTTAAGATCGGAACCGTGGTCATCATGGCCGATATCGGAACCGAAGACGGGTACCGCGCTCCCGAGAACAAGGACGAATCCCGCAACGGTTCTTGGTTCATCGCTAAGATTACGGACGTCTCCGATCTTTACAAAGGAATCGTAACGGTTTCCGGCGGTTACAAAGTTAAGGTGGATGCGATCCGCGTTTCCGTCAAACCGGTTCACAAAGGTAAGTAATCGTTCGATTCTTCCCTTGATAAAATCGAAAAACCGAACTCGGTTCTGTAAGTCTGGTTCGGTTTTTTGACATACTCTCGCCCTTGTTTTCGGAATTCTTACAAGTCCGAATTCTTTTTTCGAACTTTTTCATTGCGTTTTTTTTTGTTCCGCCCGCAACTTTTCTGCAACCTACCCCGGATCTTTCGCTCGTATTTTTCAACAGGGGTTAAAACTAAATGGCGATCATTCTATCGTTCTTCATTGCACATTGGTTCTTATCGGCTTTTGCGCAATCTTTCTTCCTTCACAGATACGCGGCGCACGCGATGTTCAAGATGAACAAGTTCTGGGAAAAGTTTTTTTACATCTTTACCTGTGTGGCTCAGGGTTCTTCCTTCCTGAATCCGCGCGCTTACGCGATCATGCACAGACAACACCACGCTTACAGCGATACCGGCAAAGATCCGCATTCTCCGGTCGCTTCCAAAGGATTTTTGGATATGATGTGGAAGACCGCCTTGAATTACGAAGCGATCTTGGAAGAAACGGCTAACGTTGAAAAAGAATTCAAAGGCAACTATCCGCAATGGCCGACGGTCGACGCTCTCAGCAATTCATGGACGTTCAGACTTGCGTTCGGAACCCTTTACACGTTATTCTATCTTTACTTTGTTCCTGCGGGTCAATACGGTTGGTATCTTCTTCTTCCGGTTCATTGGTTGATGGGACCGATCCACGGAGCGATCGTTAACTGGTGCGGTCATATGTATGGCTACAGAAACCATAAAGAAAATTCGGACAACTCTAAGAACACTCTATTCGTGGACTTTTTGATCGGGGGAGAATTGTATCAAAACAATCACCACGCTCATCCGAATTCTCCGAACTTCGCGTTCCGTTGGTTCGAATTGGATATCACGTATCAAGTGATGAAGGTTCTTCATCTATTGAGAATCATCAAAATCCAAAGAGCCGTTTGGACCGAAAAGGGGAAAAAAGTTCTTCGCGGTTCGGACGTGATCGTAGAACCTACTTCGACTTCCACGGTCGCCGCTTAATTTAGAAACTCCTAATATATAAAAAAGCCCGTAGCTTAAAAACAAGCGCGGGCTTTTTTGTTTTTGCGGCGAAGGCCGCTGCATAAACTTCTTTTGAATTTAGATTTTAGAACTCGAACTTCCGCGCGCAGTCGAACGTTTGACGAGCGAACCGAGCCCGACTTCGATCAATCCAAATTTTCCAGATCCTTTAAAACTTCCTCTTCGTAATTCTTTTTAAGTCGATCTAAAAAATCTTCGGCGAGGGAAATCCGATCGTTCAGAACGAGGGAGAACAATTCGTTTAACAATTCTTTTTCGTCGAACCCGGTAAACAACCACTCGAGGAGTTCGAGAGCGAGATCCATTCTCCCCTCGGTCGCGATCATCGTTTTGAATTCTTTTTTGATTTCCTCTTTCTTTCCGGTTTTCAAAAAGTTTCTGATCTTTTCGGGATAAAGATTGAGCAAGGTTTGTTTTTTTGCGTTGGGAGTGAATACGAAATTCTTTGAATCGGAGGAAAGATGCGAAAGCACGGCCTCTTCCGCGGACTCGGAGGTCACTCCGGTTTCCAGCAAGGTTTTGAGTAGGACTTCGCCTAACAAAAAGTCCTGGAACGGATGAAACGGAAATCCGGCAGAACTTCCGCCCGCGCCACCCGATGCGGAATCCGAACTCATTCCTTTTCGATCTCCACTTGTTTGCGGACCTTTTCAAAAAGATTTTCAAGCTCGGACGGTGTGAATTCTTTCGTAGGTTCGAAGGAACAAAACACGGCTCTGTAGTATTTGTCCTTGTGTACGAGATAAAAACCGGATTCTTCCATCAACGTTCTGAGTTTGGTTTCTCTCGAAGATGCGACGACGATCGTCACCGAGGACAATTTGCTCTTTCTGTGATCGATGTGAAAGTAACAAAGGGCTTCTTCCGGATCGAGTCGATCGATCTCTTCCTTGATTTCGTCGAAGCTCGTAACGTCTCTCGGGCCTTTCGGATCCCGGTAATTGATGAGCACCCGTTTGAAGTAATGGACCTTGTTGCCTTCGGGAGTGATTTCGACTCCGTTTAAAACCCGGCGTTCGTCGGCGAGTTCCTTCATGAGAAATTCTCCCCTACCCCTTGAACTTTCTATGTCGAAAAGTTCGGAGGAGAAGTCGCCCTTCTTTACGTTTTCGTTGATCTGCGACAGGGTATATTTCATCCCGGGTTGCATCTCGTGTTTGAAGGACATCTTAAAAAACGGATTCACAACTTCATTATGTAATTCTAATTCGATTTCGGCGTATTTTCCCTGGCCGTGTTCCACGATATTCTGCGTGGCTTCGGTCGCTATGATTCGGATCGTATCGGGATCGAGACCGGCTAACGAAGAATAACGATGTACGAAGTTCTTGATTTCGTATAACGTTCCCAAACTTTCGTCGATTCTTCCCCGGATTTCGTTTTCTACGATTTCCTCGCGGAAGATTCGGGCGTAATAACGCACGCTCGCCATTCCCTTTTTCAGATAAGGGGACTGAGCCGTGTTTTCTATCTGCCGTTTGAGTCTTTTGTTTTCATCTTCTAATTCTTGAATTCGTTTCTCTTCTGGGGACATAAAGCTCTTTATTTCTGTAACGAGATTTTCACATTCCCGATCTGAAAACCGGGGGATTTCTAAACTACCTTTCGATGCTATGGGTTCAAGTGATAATTCGTTTTTCATGCTGAAAAAACAAAACGAACCTTCCGGTCCGGGAGCGATTCGAAAAAAATACAGATCCTTTGATACCCGATTCAAGATACCATCCGATATCCAGTGAGTGTTTATGAGCTTTCGTCAAAAAATATTTTTAATTTTAAGTGCAAGTCAGTTGTTTTTGGTTTTGATTCTCGCGATCACTTTCATCCAGATGATCGACCGAGTCAAAAACGAGCCGCAGGATAAACGGGCTCTCGACAAATCGGTGGATTTTCAAAAGGAACTCAGACACAAAGAAGAAACGATCCGCTTTATGCTCAAGGAGTTGGAGCGAAATTCGAAAACGATTTCGATTCTCGAAGCGGGTTCAAACAACAGAGGTCTTTTGGATTCTCAGAGAGAATATTTTCTCGGGATCATGAAACAATACGACCTCTCGATCTTCGAAGTCATCTCCTCTTCGGGCAAAGTGGTGTATCGTTTCCACAGGCCCGGAGATTTCGGAGACGATAAGTCTAAACAAAAAATCGTTCAGGAAGCGTTGAACGGAAAGATCGCCTCCACTCTCGAACTCGGCCACAGCGGTCTTGGTCTTCGAGTAACATCGCCTTTGCGAAACGGCTCTTTAGTATTGGTCGGTCAGGTTGTGGATCAGAAATTCACCGAGATCATCACCGGCTCGAGCGACGTTCACATGGCGATCTACGAAAAGGAAAAACAAATTTCCACCTCGGGTCCGATGATCCAGGAATATCTGAAAAATCATCCGATCCAATCTTTGAAGAGCGGTTCCCGATTCTCCTTCAACGGAAAGCATTTTTATCTGACTCGGATTCCGTACGAAAACAAAGGGCTTACCAATCTCGCTCTTGAATTCTTGCTTTTGATCGACGAAACCGAACTGCACAACACGACCCGAAATCTCTGGATCTACTGCGGCCTTTTGGCGCTTTCGATCTTTATCGGAATTCTTCTCGTTTCGTATCTGTTCTCGCGAGATATCATCAACGCGGTCAAGGCGTTGAACTTCGCGATGAAAAATCCTTCCGAAGACGAAACGACCATCATCGATTTGGACCGCACGGACGAACTCGGTCAGATGGGAGAAGTTTTCGTAAACATGAAGAAGGAACTTCTCGATCATCAACTTTTCTTGGAAAGAAAGGTGGAGGAGAAAACCCAGGAGCTTCAGGAAACGTTAAACGAAGTCCAAGCTTTAAAGGAAAAACAGGACGGGGATTATTATCTCACTTCCCTTCTCATTCAACCTCTGACGTCTCTTCGTTACGCGGACGAGAACACGAGAATCGAATCCATTCTCAAACAAAAAAAGGAATTCCGGTTTAGAACCAAGAACTCCGAAATCGGAGGAGATCTTTGTTCCATCCAAGAGATAACTCTGATGGGTAAGAATTATCTCGTCGTATTAAACGCGGACGCGATGGGCAAGTCCATCCAAGGCGCCGGCGGCGCGCTCGTGATGGGAACCGTCTTCAAAGCGATCGTAACCAGAACTCAGCTTTCCCGTTCCAATCAGAAAAAAACTCCCGAGAAATGGTTGAAGGATTGTTATACGGAACTTCAAAACGTGTTCGTGACGTTCGACGGAAGTATGCTCGTCTCCGCGGTCATCGCGCTCATCGATCACGAAACCGGAGCCTTGTATTCCATCAACGCGGAACATCCTTGGATGGTTCTTTACCGGGACGGAAAGGCCACATTCTTGGATCCAGAATTGCTTCTGCGTAAGATCGGGTTTACGGAGAATGCGTCCGAGCCGATCATCCGCGTTTTTAAACTCGAACCGAACGACTTTTTGTTCATCGGTTCGGACGGAAGAGACGACATTCTCCTCCGCAAACCGGGTTCGGAAGAAACGTTTATGAACGAGGACGAAACGCTTTTTTTAAGACTTGTGGAACTCGCAAACGGAGACCTTCAGGATTTGGAAAAACTTCTGAACCACGCGGGCGAGGTCACGGACGATCTTTCTATTATGAAAATTGCATATAAAACCCCCGCCGAACTTCCTCTTCAGAAAATTCCGTCCGCCGGGGACGAATACAATCTTCTCGTCAAGGAAGGAATCCAACAGATCCGCAAGAAGAATCTCGTGCGGACGAGGGAACTTTTCGAAAAGGCTCTCGCGATCAGCTCCTCCGATCCGGGTTTATACAAACAACTTGCAAGAATCTGCATTCACCAAAAGGAATATCCGACCGCGGCGGGTTATGCGGAGAATTACATCGCGAAGTTTCCGTTCGACAACGAATTTCTATATTACACTTCCTTTACGCTTCGTAAAACGAAGGAATACTTTAAGGCGATCGAATATTCGGAACGTCTTCGTTCGAGAGAACCGGGGAATATCCGAAATCTGAAACATCTCGTGGAACTCTATCGTCTCGTCGGAAATCGTTCCAAGTTTAGAATGATCATGGCGACCTTAAAAGCGCTCGTGGCCGAAAAAGAATCGAGGGACGAAGACCGGGATCAGGACGTTTCCTCCGAGCCGATCCACGCCTAATCGAAGAAATCGAAACGATCGATTCGAAAAAACGGTTCGACTCTTTTTCGAAATCTTTCGTTCCCGCAAAACGCGCCGGACCTAAAAATTCCGAGCGCCGAAAATTCTTCCCGCCCGAAAAATGGGTTTCTGTTTTCAAACCGATCTTGTATTTGGATCATTCAATGTCCTTGGAACGGTTACAATCTGCAAGACGGGTTCTCATTCTCGGGAAAAGAACCAAGTTCGAATTGGATCTGGAAGAATGGGGTTCTCTCGAAAAAATCCAAAGGATCTATAAGATCCAAAACGATTCTTTCCCGAGAATCCACGAATCCCATCTGAGACAACTGGAGAACCGGGAAACTCTCAAAAAACTTTTTCCCGAAAGCACTTTTATCTTTAGAAAGGACATGGACAAACATCCTCCTTCCGGTTTCGATCTCGTGATCGCGCTCGGTGGGGACAATCATTTTACGTTCGTGGCGCATCACGCAGTGGACACTTTGGTTATCGGTTGTAATTCCGACCCGCCCACTTCCGTCGGAGCGCTTCTTTCCTTTCACGTGGACGATCTCAAAAAGGCCCTGGAAACCGGATGGGAGAACGCGGCCATCGAAGAATGGCCCCTGATCGAAGTGAAGATTCATTATCCCGACGGGAGAAAGGTCAGCACCTTGCAGGGGATCAGCGAGATTTCGATCCGAAACAACAGCCCCGATTTAACGAGCCGATTTCTAATCTGTCACGGCGATGAAATGGAGGAACAGAAATGTTCCGGGCTTCTCGTGTATACGGGCGCGGGTTCCACCGGTTGGGTTATGTCCTGTGAGAACACGGATACAAGTTTTGACAAACAATCTCCGTTTTTTAAAGTCTATTGTAGAGAGCTTCGTAAAAAGGAACATACTCGGTATACTCTGGATCATTTTACGGTGGCTGATACTTTTAGTTTGATTTCGGAAATGAAAGGCGGAATTTCGATCGATTCGCTTGCGGAAACGATTTACGATTTTCCACCCGGCGCAAAAGCTGAATTTAGCCTCTCCCAAAAAAAATTACACGTAGTGGTTCGTAAGTTATGAGTCAATTGAACATCAAAAAGAAAGAAACCTCGGCCGGAGTTTTTGTGTATTCACTCGACGGAAGATTGGATGAAAGCAGTTTTACCGATTTCAAAAGCGAGATCATCGATCCTCCGCACCCGGAAGTCGTGATTCTCAACCTGAGCGAACTCAAATACATTTCCAGCTCCGGAATCCGCGCGATCTTCGAGTTAAGAAACAAACTCACAAACGACGGTAAAAAACTTCTTCTTACGGAAGCCTCGGAAAAGGTGATCCAAATCTTCAATCTTTTAGGACTTTGGAAACCGTTCACTCATTTGACCACGGAAGCCGAAGCCATCGAAATCGCGGCCAAGTAAGGCCGCACCAATCACTTTAGATAAATTGCAACTACTCCCGGTCTCGGCATGGAATTTCCTCCGTGCGGCCAGTGGCTCGTAGGATTTTGATAATCCTTCGTATTCTCCCCCGGATGTTGAACCGAAAGAAACAATTCCTTTTGATCCGGAGTAAACCAAAGCCCCGTAAACTCCGCCCCGATCGGGGAAGAACCGAACTGAAACGCACGTCCCGCGTCGTCTCCTTCCGTAGGAATCACGAACAAACCGTTGTTGCCGAATTTCTTATATACGGATCTGTTTAAGTTCTTCTGGGAAATATCGGTCACCATCCAAAGATTTCCGGACGCGTCGAAAGCCATGTTATCGGGAGAAGCGAAACCGGAACCCTTTCCTCCCGCGGCAAACACCTCGAAGTCGAATTCCATTCCCGCGTGATCCCCCGATTTTTCCTGGATGCGGAGAATCTGTCCGAATAAATTTCCGTGTTTGTCGTTGTTGGTCATCGCGATAAAAACGGTTCCGTCCAAAGGATGAATTTCTATATCCTCGGGACGATCCATCGGAGTCGCTCCGCAGAGTTTTGCGGCCTCTCTGCAATAAACCAGAACGTCCGCTTGTGTTTGGAAACGTCTATCACCGTTTTCTTTTTTAGCATTCTTTAATGTTTCGTTGGTTTCCAGATCCAGAGGAATCCAAATCCCGCGATCGAAGTCTGCGGCGTAAAGAATCCCCTCTTCCAAAAGCGCGGAGTTGCCCGCGCCCGCGGAAGCGTCGTATGTGTTTTTGGAAACGTATTTGTAGACGTATTCGTCCTTTGCATCGTCTCCCATATAAACCACGAGTTTGCCCGAGGGGGACAAAACGAGGGCCGCGTTTTCGTGTGCGAATCTTCCGAGGGCGGTGTGTTTTACCGGAGTCGACTTCGGATCGAAAGGATCGACTTCGATGACCCAACCGTAATGCGTTTCGTGCGGAAGTTTACAAGGTTCGATGACCCATTCCACGTTTTCTTCGCAGGAAAGAATCGTGTTCCAAAAAGTGACTCCGCCCGAACAATTTGCGAAGGTTCCGAAAGCGCGATTCGTGTTGGCCATCGCGGGACTTCCGGCGGCCGGACCCGTTAGACGAAATTCCGTAAGACCGTTGATCCTTCTACCGTATTTAGAATCGGGTGACAAGGTCCATTCTCCGTTGTTCTTCGCGATTCGAATCACGGAACCGCCGAGAGAATAAAGATATTGTTCGATCTGTTTGTCCGTTCTTCTGTTCGGTCCCGGTTTGAGAACGTCGTATCCGTTGACGTAGTATTCCAAAATTCCGAGAGTTTCGTGATTGTTCCAAAGAAGACCCGTGTCCTTCTTATTCGCAAACGGAAGAAAACAATTGAAGTCGGAGTTATATCCGAACGTATCTCCCTGCGGATTGATTCTATCGCCGTAAAGAGCGATCGTATTGTATTTATAACCGTTGGGAAGAATCAGCGCGTCCCTTTCGCTCGAAGAGATCGGTTGAAATTTCGGGAAAGAATTTTTTTTAGAAGGAACGGACGTTTCCAACTTTTGCTTCGACGGCTTTGTCGAGCCAAGGAGAGAACCGGACTTTGCGATCGCGAGCGCGGCGGCGCCCTTCCCTAAGTATCGCAAGAATTGGGATCTGGAGAGATTCATACGTCGAACTTTTCAGGAATGAAAAACGTCGCCATCCTGAATTTCCGCGTTCGATTCTATTTTATCTGGTTGTAATAATCGTAAGCGTTGGAAAACTAACGGTTTAGAACCGGATCGTTCTTATACATGAACTCGTCGTACACCACTCCGTTTTATAAGATCCTTTTAACGATCGGATGTAGTTCGATTCTTTTTTTTCTTCCTTTTTATCTCATCGTCTCCGGCGAAAACAAACATCTCGACCAAGTCTATCAAAGTCTAAGAGAACCCGGTCCGACCGTTTTCGGAACGCTCACGGAATCCGTTCGCGTCGAAAAATCGGGTAAAAGAGCCTATCTCGTTTCGTATCGCGTTCCCGACGAATTGGGAAAGTTATACGAAATCACGGAACAAGTGGACGAGAATCTTCATCAAAGGCTTAGGGTGGGAGACAGTATCGAAGTGCGAAGACTGACCTTCGAGACGTTCGGTAAAACCAGGGTTCTGGCGAGGATCAAAAAGAATTCCCTGTTTATCAACGACTTCGACTTTTTGGAAACGTTCGCGATGGCCGGACTTTGTTTTTCCGGACTTCTTCTATTCTCGGGAATCTATTACTGGATCTTCAAGGATCAGGCAGCTTGATAAAAAACGGATTTTCCTTTTGGAAAATCAACTGAACCTGATACGGCTCCATCACGTAACGCGAAGGATTCATCTCGTAGGATATATACAAAAAATACTTATCGTATATTACGATATACATATATTCCTGAAATCGAATGTGTTGCATTTGATTTCGGATTCCGCGCATCCAGATCGAATTCCCCTGAACCCTTTCGTAGCGAATGCTCGCCGCTTTGATCTGTTTGAGATATTCCGGCGTTACGGAAGGTTCTCTTCTTCTCAGTTCGAGTTTGAAGGAACGGATGAGATTGTATTCTAATTTGGCCTTTTCGAGCGCGTCCACGTCCGGGATCGTACGGAAGTAATATTCGTAGTATTCCTTATCGAGCGTTGCGGCGTCTTTTTTGTGAACGTCCCCATTCTCCTCCGGATTGGCCGGTTGGGATACGGGAGCCGACGTCGGCGCGTTTTGAGCGGATAAAACGTTCGCCGAAGTTAGGAGAAGAATCAGAAACAGTTTTGTCCGAAGTCGATCCATAAAACGCACAATATATGTATCGGACCAACTTCGGAATTCCAAGTCTTTTTTCCGGTTTTTAGGAGGCGCTCAGTTCCTCCAAGGTCTCCGTGGTCCGTTTGATATACTCTGCAAACTCCGCTTCTCCGAAAATTTTAGAGGACAAAAGCGCCATATCGTATACTGTGCGGACCAGCTTATCGGCCTTAGACGAACCGACTCCCTTCGATAAGGAAAGAATGTTCTTCACAAGAGAGGATTTCGTGTTGATTACGAGCGTATGATTCTTGAGAAGATCGAGAGGTTTCTGCCCGCCCATCATGTTCATCTCGCTGAGTCTTCGTAACTGCTCGGACAACAGAACCACCGCGGGAACTCCCTCCGCCTTGAGAGGTTCGGCCTTGATTTCCAAACCGTCCCGTTTTAAGGTCTTTTCGAAAAGTTCGCGCACACGATCGGCTTCGGTCTTATTGTCCCCGTCGACGATCTGGGAAGAATTTTCCTGATCCACAACCCCGTCCGCAAGTTCGGCGTCCACTCTCTGAAACTTCATGTCCGGGTTTTTGGATTCTAAAAATTGAACGAAGTGAGAATCGATTCTCGTGTCCACAAGGATCGCCTCAAGTCCTTGAGACTTTAAAAGATCCATATATACGGAAGAAGTTTCGGACTCGTTCGCGTAAAAGACCTTGCCGTTGTTCTTTTCCTTGTTCTTATTCCAATAGTCTTCGAGACGCGTGATTTCACCGTTCGAAGTTTTAAAGAACACGAGATCCTTCGCGGCTTCGTAGAACTTGTCGTCGGTGAGCATTCCGTATTTTACGAAAATCGAAATCTCGTCCCAGTTTTTCCTGAAGTCCTCTTCGCTCTTTTTGAATTCCTCGTTCAGACGATCCGCGATTTTTTTCACGATATGCGCGGAGATCTTCTTCACCAAAGGATCGCTTTGCAGATAAGAACGGGAAACGTTGAGCGGAAGATCGGGAATGTCGATCGTTCCCTTTAGAACCGTGAGGAATTTCGGAACCAGATCGTTCGCGTCGTCGCTTACGAACACGTGGTTGCAATAGAGTTTGATCCCCGATTGGTTTACGTCCAGCTCGTGCTTTAGTTTAGGAAAGTATAATATTCCCTGAAGACGAAACGGATAATCCACGTTTAGATGGACGTGAAACAGAGGTTCTCCCGAAAACGGAAAAAGATAATTGTAAAACTCTTCGTATTTTTCCTTGGTAACGGAAGACGGAGTTTCGGACCAAAGAGGGGTTTGTTTGTTGGCTTGTTCGTTTTTTACGAAGATGGCGACCGGCAAAAAGTCGCAGTATTTGCGGATCAGTTCCTTGAGTTTCCACTGATCGAGATATTCTCCCGAATCTCCGTCGAGAAACAAAGTGATCTTGGTTCCTCTTGTGGTTTTATCCGAAGAGCGTAAGGAGAATTCCGTACCGGATTCGCTTTCCCAGATCACACCGGTGGAACCTTTTTTATAAGATTTGGTTTCGATGATTACCTTTGTGGAAACCATAAAGCAGGAATAAAAACCCAAACCGAAATGACCGATGATTTCGGGTTTTGCGCCTTCTCCTTGAAATTTTTTTACGAACTCTTCCGCACTGGAGAATGCGATCTGATTTATGTATTTCTGAACCTCGTCGGAGCTCATACCGATTCCGTTGTCTTCGATCGTAAGAGTTCTTTTTTCCTGATCGAATTCGAGATCGATTCTATAATCCGTGCCGCCTTCGAACTCTTCGGAGAATGCGATCTTTTTCAGCTTCGTGATCGCGTCGCTTGCGTTGGAGACGAGTTCTCGAATAAAGATGTCTTTTTCCGAATAGAGCCATTTTTTGATGATCGGAAAAATATTCTCCGTCTCGACGGAAATTCTGCCTTTGATTTCTTCGCTCATAGATCTTCCTCTTTTTTACTTTTCAAAAGGCGGTTCGCCGCGTTGATCAGATGTTTTCGATCTTGAAAGTTTAACCGAACCGCAAGTTCCGCAAAACCGGATTCTCCCTTGGATACTTGAACCAAAAAGGAAACGTCGGATTCGGAAACCCCTTTCGCAAGCAGGGACTGCCTTAATACCAAGCCTCTTTTGGTCCCCACTCGCAAGTCAAGTTCTTTTAGAATGGGAATTCCCCAGATCGGAAATAGGATCGGAAACGATACGATCGCGCCTAAATCCGCGTCCGTTTTTTTCATCCGCGTCCAAAGAAGAATTCCCGCGAACACGACGAACAAAACCGCGAATGAAAACAATAAAAGTTGAATATTCCATTCTTCCGAAATCGGACGGATCGAATTCGCTTCCCGAGAATGTTTTTTGTTTCGAGTCGGGGGCAGAACGTTCACCGAGGGAATGTCCAACGAAATCGTTTTATAACTTCCCGCGTCGGGATCGAAAAACGTAAAGCTCCGTTTTTCGTCCTTCCAAATTCCGATCGTACGCATCGGAATTCCGTATTCGAATCTCGCGGTCGAATAAAAACCGTAACCCGAATTTTCCAATTCGGTGAATTTCCAAGTTCTTGCGGTGTCATACAACGTGATTCCGGAGGAGCAATTTTTTTCCTCCGTACAAACCGGAATCGGTTCGATCACCGAGGAAAGATTCCCCTCCCCTTCGATCGTAACGCTGAGATACAAAGTGTCGCCCGCTTCGATCGAGTTCGGATCGTTTTTGATTCTCGCTCGCGCCTTGAACTTTCCGACCGCGCCGCTGAAGTTTCCTTCGAACTTGGGAAGTTCCTTCACTCGAATCCGATTCGGAGTCGTGGAAACCGTCTTTACGTTAAAGTAGGATTGAAGTTGGCCTTCGAGAGAAAACGTGGTTTTGCCGAGATGAAATTCTCCCGCGCGAAGCGGAATCAAAGAATAAATTTCCTTGTTGTAAACCGCAATGTCGTAGATGTTTCCTTCGTATAAAACCTGATCGGGAATTTTCACCGCGACACCGGTAAGAATTTCGCTTCTGAAATACGGAAATTGAATCGAGTCCGCGGGGTTGCGATCGAAGTACGGCTTGCGAACGTCCCTGTAATACAACGTAAAATAACCGATGATAGGTTCTCCGATCCACGCCTCTTTTTTACTCGTTTGAAAGATCACTTTTAAGTCCGCGTTTTCGGGAAGATCCTCTCCTTCAAACTGAAAGAATCGATCGAAGAACGAACCGCCTCGGCTCTTTGCGGTCTGCGATCTTGCAAGAACTTGAATCTGCAAAGGACCGGGAACGAATTTTTTTCCGTTCACTTCGATGCTAACCGGCGGAAGAGAAAACACTCCCTGTCGCAAGGCTTTGATTCTGAATTTCAAAAGACGTTTTCTAAAAACCTGAAAGTTGATGATCGTCGTGTTCTCTTCCGAACCCGCGTAAAAAACCGTGACGTCTCCGTTCGAAACCGAATTTTGAGGAATGGCGAACTTGGCCCCCACGTCCATTTCAAAAACCGCATACGATTCTTCGCCGAGATGAAACATGTTTCGCGTAACGTAGAATTTGGTTTCATCCGCAAAGATCGGAAACGCGCAAAACAAAAAGGATAAAAGAAGAATCCGTTTCACCAAAAAACCTCTCGATCCCGACTCTTTCTACTTTTTCTCCGGATCTTATTCAAGTCCAGAGAATCCATGATTCTTTTTGTTTCCTCGTCCGTAAGACGATCCCTCGGATCTTGAGAACCGTCCTCTTTGTTTTTCTGTTCCTGAGAATTTCCGTTGCCCGAGAAAGCGCCGCCTTGGCTTTGCGGAGAATTGTTTTGCGACGGAGAATTTTTCGAATCCTTCGGTTGTTTTCCGGAGTTTCGACCTCCGTTCGGCGAACTTTGATTCGGCGGCGGATTTCGACTTAGATATTCCAGATTCTTTCTCGCTTCAGAAAGATTCGGATTGAGCTTTAGGGCTTTGATGTATTCTTCCGCTGCCTTTTTCCGATCTCCCGCGCGCATATAACTGTTTCCCAGATTGAATCGGGACTTCCATTGAACCTCGGGAGAGGACGAGGGAGAATTTGCGGATTTTTCGAAATGGCGGATCGCCTTATCGATGTTACCCGATTTGAACTCCGCCGAACCCCGATTGAATTCCAATCTTGAATCCTCCGGAAAATATGACTCCGCTTCCTGGTACATTCTCAGGGATTCGAGATATTCCCCCTGATTGTAGTGTTCCAAACCCTCGCCGACGCGGCTTCCTCCGGGATCGAGCTCCACCGAAAACAAAGGCGCGACCGAGCATAAGAATATTAAAATGATCGAATATTTGAATGTACGAATCCGTTTCACGTCGCGACTCCCGTTTTTTCTTTCATGCGACCGATCCCGATTTTCTCTTTGAAAAAAGAAAGGATTCCACAAAAATCCAATCCGTCAAAAGGAGAAGAATCGCCGCGAACAAAAACTTTCCGGAACCTTCGGCGCGTTTCAGATCCTTTTTCCTGGAGTATAAATTCTCCTCCAAAACCAGAATCTCCTTTTTGAGAGTTTCGAGATCGGGCGGATTGGTATCCAAGGTATAAAAGGATCCGTCGTTTTTACTCGCGAGATTTCTCAAAAAGTTACGGTTCATCTTGGAATGGATGATTCCCGCCGAATTGACGTTAGGTGTAAGAGTTCCATCCTTCAGAAGAAAACCGCTGAGCCCAGATTCTTCGTCGCTGTATGCGATCGGCCCGCCTTCAGGAGTTCCCGCAGCCCAAACTTGAAAATCCGCCGGAAAAGAAATCGGATCGGGATCGTTTTGATCCTCTCCGTCCGTAACCAAAATCAGAATCCGATTTCGAAAAACTTTTTCCGATTTGAGAAGAGTGTCCGCCTTTAAAAATGCCTTGTTCAAATCCGTTCCCCGATCCCCCACCATATCGACGTCCAAACCGCGCACGTAATCCGAAAACGCGGCTATGTCCGAAGTCATCGGGCAGTATAAAAACGGGCTGGCCGCGAATACGATCATACCGAATCGATTTCCGGAAAGTCCGGGCAACATACGCAAAAGAATTTCCTTAAACCGCGCCAATCGATTGGGTTGGTTGTCGATCGCCTGCATGGAAAGGCTTACGTCCACGAGAAAGAGTATATCGACTCCTTTGAAAGATTCCTCCCTTTTTTCATCCTTGTAATCGGTTTTCAAACCGGAAAAAAAGATGCAGGCCAAAACCGCAAAGATCAGAAGAATTCTCGCAAAAACAAGACGCGTATCGGGAAAGGAGGAAACGCGTTCCAAGCCGGGATAAAAAATTCTCCATTCCTTTATTTTATAAACAACGAATATTCTAAGAAAGGAATATACTATCCAAACGACCGTCGCGGCGAGGAAGATGTTTTTCAGATACGCGGAAAATTCGTGGTTCATACGTAATACCTGAAAAAGAAGGATCGCAACATCAGATCCAAAAACAAAACCGCAAGCGCGCGATAGAGCCATATCTCGTATTCCGTTTCGCGGACTTCCTTGGGAGGAGCCTGCAAAGGATCTTTTTCCAGAGTGTCGATCGACGCAAGTACGGCCCTCATCTCTTCCGGATCTTCGGCGCGAAAGAATTGACCGCCCGTATTTGCGGAAAGTTCTTGAAGGATTTCAAAATTGATCTCGTAAGAACTATCTTCCTTTCCGATTCCGATCGAATAGATCTTCGCTCCGATATGTTCGGCGAGATCGGTGGCGGTCACGGGATCGATCTTGCCCGTATTGGAAACTCCGTCCGTGATGAGAACGATCAATCTCGAACGCGCCTGCGAAGTCCTCAATCGATACGTGGAAAGAATGATCGCGTCTCCGATCGCGGTTCCTTGTTCCGCAACGGTTTCTTCTTCGATCGTTCCTAAGATTTCGTTGAGAGATTCGCGATCGCCCGTTAACGGAGCCTGCAGATATGCCGCGCCCGCAAACACAACAAGACCGAGACGGTCGTTCGTTCTTTTTTCGATAAATCTTCTGAGAAGTTTTTTGGAAACGCCGAGTCTTGTTTCGGGAAGAAAGTCCCTGCTTCTCGACATGGAACCCGAAACGTCCAAGGCGATCATGATGTCGATCCCCTCTTTTTCATCGGGAAGAAAACTGGTTTTTTTACCGGGACCCGCGAGCGCCACAACGATCAAGCTAATCGCGATCGGACGCAGCAAAGGAAGAAAGATTCCGAGATTTTCAAACTTGGAAAGAACTCCTTCTCTTCTTCCGGGGAGACGGACTCCCATTCTCCTTAAGTACATTTTATTTTTATAATATACGAACGTCCAGATCCAAACCGGGGCCAAAAGAAAAAGAGCGTACGGATATTCGAAATTCATTTTTTATCCCAGATCCCTTTCCAGTGTGAGAATTTTTCCTCAGCGTCTTCCTTTGTCAGAAACGCGTCTCCCGGTCTGAATTTTTTTTCGGTTAGAAATTTTCTCCAGGATTGAAGTTCCCTTTCCTCGAAAGGAAACTGATCGTATAAAAATCGAAACAACTCCGCTTCGGTAAAAGCGGACGTTTTTCTTCCGGAAAGATTCGCGGATTTTTCGCGGATATAACCGGACAACAAACGCGCGAAGTCACGCGCGGGAATCGGTTCTTTTTTTAAGAGTTCGTTCAACCGGATCTCAAAAACTTCGATTCTTTCCAGAGTCGGCTCGGCTTGAATGATGGCGTCTAACGGAGAATTTTTCGATGAATAGATGCGATACGCATACGTCCCGAAGGCAATGAGCAGACCCGCAAGAATCAAAAACACGAGAAGCCTTCCCCAATACGAACCGGAAAAGGTCATCGGAGGAAGGATATCCGCCGGTCCCGTATCCGAATCGGGAATCGAAGAATCGATAAAAACTTTTTCTTTGGAAAATTCTTTTTTACCGTTTGCATCGGTCCAGGAAACGGGGATCCAATATTCTCCCGTAACGTAATACGCGAAGTCGACGACGAGTGAATTCTCCTTTTTTTCGGAATACAAAACCTCGAACCAAGGAAGATCCGGCGCCTGTTCCGAAAAGTGAAGACCGGGCTCTGGAAACTGAACGTCCTTGACCTCGCTTCCGGTCCATTTGAGTTCGTAACGGATTTTTTCCCCGATCAACGCCTTTTCCGGCACGATCGTTTCCACGGTTCCGGCGTCCAACTCCGCGACTCCGGCCGAACCCGCACAAAACATTACAATCCAAGAATATAATAAAATCCGAATTTGTTTTCTCATTTTGAAAAATACCGGATCAGATCCTTGGATTTCAAATCCTGTTCGGTCAGATCCAAAAAGGAGGATTGAAAATAAGAACGCAAGGATTTGAGTTCGTATTCGGGAGAAAAACTTTTCCCCAAAAGCCCGCCGGTTTTTTCTTCGGGGTCGCGCGTATAAAAAAAGGACATTAATGATTTCGGCGGATCGACTTCAAGCGGGTCCCGAAATCGAACCGCGTGCAGGGAATAATGTTTTTTCAAACCGGAATATTTTTTTAGACTTCGGATTCCGATGAAGTCGCTTAACAAAAACACTTCCGCGTGTCTATGAACCCGGTTTTTCAGATATTGAAACGGTAAAAGAGGATCGGAAGGGCGCGCTACGAGGTCCTTTGCGGAAATCTTTTTCAAAACGGGAAGCAATTCGTCTCTCGACTTTAAAAAATCGGTTTCCCATTCCACCTTGTCGCAATAAAGAACGATCTTAACGCGATTCCCCTTTTGAACATAAAGCAAGGAAACGAGCGCGAGAACTTGAAACGCGTTTTCCGCGCGGGAAAATTCTCCCGAACCCCATTCCATCGAAGAGGATATATCGTAAAAAAGAATGGCCTGTCTTTCCTTCTCTTCGTAAAATTCTCGGACGTAAAGTTCTCCGAAACGGGAGGTCACGTTCCAATCGATGAGACGCGTATCGTCTCCGAAACTGTAAAGACGAACGTCTTTGAAGTCGAGACCTCTTCCCCGTTTGGAACTTTCCGCGCTTCCCGTCTTTTCCTTTAAGGAACGGGTTTTGCGTCCGAGCTCCAAACTCGATAGAATCGATAAGAATTCTTTGCGGATCATAAGATCGTCCGGAAAACTCGGGCTTAAGGAACCGGAGTCGCCTCCACAACGGTTTGAATCAGGGATTCAACGTTCAATTCCTCGGAGATCGCCTCGAAGGTAAGAAGAATTCTATGTCTTAAAATTTCCACGAGAGAAACCTTTACGTCCTCGGGGATCACGTATGTTCTTCCGTTTAAAAGGGCATTCGCTTTAGAACTTTTTAATATACTCAAGGACGCGCGCGGAGAAGCTCCGTGACGGATATAAGGAATCAACTCGGGGACGGTTCTTTCCTCCGGTCTCGTATTGCGAACCAAACGAACGATATACGATTTGATCTTCTCTTCGATGAACACGTCGTCGAGCAAAGAGGAAAGTTTTAGAATCTCTTTGGCGGTGACCACCTTTTTGATCTTTCCGTTTTCGGCGTTGAGTTTTCCGTGTTGATCGAGGATCGCGACCTCTTCTTCCAAAGCGGGATAACTTACGTTGACTTTCATAAAAAAACGGTCCATCTGCGCTTCGGGCAAAGGATACGTTCCGTCCTGATCGATCGGGTTCTGCGTCGCGATCACGAGAAAGGGTTTATCGAGTTTATACGTTTTATCGCCGATCGTGATCGTCTTTTCTTCCATACTTTCCAGAAGAGCCGATTGAACCTTTGCGGGCGCGCGGTTGATTTCGTCGGCAAGAAGAACCCCTGTGAACACGGGTCCTTTTCTCGTTTCGAATTCCGTTGTCTTTGGATTGAATACGACTGTTCCGACAAGGTCGGCGGGTAAAAGATCGGGTGTGAATTGAATTCTTTTAAAGTCCAGATCGAGGGCGCCCGCGAGAGATCTTGCAAGCAATGTTTTTGCAAGACCGGGCATTCCTTCGAGCAGAACGTGACCCTGACATACGAGACAAACCAGGACGTTTCGAATGACTTCGTCTTGTCCGGTGATTTCTTTTCCCAATTCTTTTTTGAGAGTTTCCAGTTTGATTCTGGCAAACTCCACGTCTTCTGCGGAAAGCAGATCTTTTTCCATAAGGTAAGAATCGGACGACCTACGATCCGATTCAAGCATTCTTCGAACTGCGAAACCTGTGTTGCGAAATTCAGATCGCTCCGGAGTTAGGCCTCCGCGAATGCGCCTTAACGTTTCGCATCCCAGTTGCCCGAGCTATTGTTGCCTCGATATGTTCCGCTGATCGAACGCCCTTCCAAAACGCCCGAATATTTTTGGGAGAATGGAACGTTGCTACCGATCTCGGAACATTTCGCGCCGACACAGGAACGAACGAATTGAATCTGATTTCCTTTCGTAAAAATTCCGCCGAGCGGTTCCGCTTTTCCTTTTCCCCAATTCGAGAATTTTAGAATTCCGTAAAGTCTTCCGTTCTTCCCTCCGAAAAACTGGAGAGTTCCTTTGTGCGGACCGACGGTCAGTTGATACGTTCCCACGAAAAGTTTATCGTTTGCGGAAAGTTCGGCGGAGTCCGAAGGTTTTTCTTCTGCTAAGAATTCTATCTTTTCCACCGAGTCCGTGGGAATCTCCTGATCCGGATCGGTGATCTTTAAAATCTTACGATCCATGGAAACGAGAATCCCCTGCGTGAAAGATCCGTTATACGTCACCTTTGCCGTTCTCCCGATATCCGAACCGGGGGCGCAACTTCTCAGAAGATAACCGATGATAAAAAACAAAATCGCCGTGGGAATAAAAATGGTAAGATCGCGTTTCCAAAAGGAGCGCGGAGAATTTTCAGTGCTCATACGATATTATCGGTGAATTTCGAAAAGCATTCATACCGGAAAACAAAAAAGCGGAAGCCTTTCAGCCTCCGCTTTCGATACGGTTTTTCGTTTTAAAACAAAGATCGATCAGACATCGGTCTTTGTTTTGAACGTAGCTGAAACGAATTCAGCGAACCGCGGGAAAATTCCTCAGGATTATTTACAACCCTGCATTTCTCCCATTCTTTTGTTTTCGTTTCCGTTGATGTAATAAACCTTACCGGAACCGACCGTCCAACAACCGTTCTTCTTGTTCGTGCCGACCATGATCGGACCTTCTCCGATTTTGGAACCGTTGTCGTCGTATTCGATCGCTTTCGCGTCGCTCACGATTTCGAACTGTTTATTTCCGTTTTTGTAATACGTAAACGGAATATCGGGTTTGTAACTCGCCTTCAGCTCGTTAGTCGCTTCGTCGATGTTCATGATCGAGAATTGAAGTTTTCCTTTTCCGATCAGTTGTCCTTCCTTGTTATACGCTTCCGCGGAGGACATCATGAATTCGTTCATCATCTCGCCTTTGTACGCGGGATTTCCGTTGCTCCAGTTAAACTTCCAAACTCCTTTGCGAGTATGTTCCCTTTGACCTTCCGCGAAGACGTTTCCGTTTTTATAATATTCTTTCCAATAACCGGAACGAAGAGCCTTCTTTTCTTTCGGATCTTTTTCCTTTTCGTCCGCGGGAGCCGGTTTCGGTTTGTAACCGCCTTCCATCTGAATCGCGCCGTTATCGTAATACGTTTTCCAGATTCCGGTTTTAAGATCGTCCTTATAAGAACCTTCGCTTTGAACCGTACTTCCGTCCTTGTGATAGGAAGTTTCCGCGCCTTGTTTCAGGCCGTTCGAGTAATTGGAAACTTTTTTCTTCGCGCCGCTTTGACCCGGTTCCGCGTAGTATTCCGTCCAAAGACCGTCTTTTTGATCGTCTTTGTAAGAGCCTTCCTCGTCCATCAGACCCTCGTTGTTCTTTTTCCAATAAGGTCCGTTCTTCTTATCCGCTTTGTACACGGTGCTTTCGGTTTGAGTTCCGTCGCGTTTTAATTTTTTCTCTTCGCCTTCCTTCAAGCCGCCGACGTAAGGAGTGTCGCGAAGAACTTCTCCGGTTTCATAAAGGGTTTTCCAAGAACCTTCGCGTTTATCGTCCTTGTATTCACCGGTACGAATGAGAACGCTGATTTTCTTTTTCGTAGCGGAATCTTCCTTCTCCTGATATTCTTTCCAAGCTCCGTTCTTTTTGAACTTCTTGATCTGATCCGGTTTTAAACCGTCGAGTTGTTCGGGAGTACAGGGTTTGCCGCCGCAATCCGTAACGACCGGACCTTCCGCCTTCATGTTGAAGGTTTCCTTATATTTTTCCACACGGATATTCGGAGGGAGAATTTGAATTTCCTGATCCTTGCCCTTATTTTCCACGCCGGGAATCGTAGAACAGGAAACGGCCACGACTGCGAGAAGAGACAAGCAGAGTTGTTTCATGATTATTCCTTGTAAGTTTAAAAACTTCCCACAAACGTTAAAGAGTCGAATTCAAAAGTCAAGAAATTCCGAAGCCGAGAATCGAACGGCTCCGCGAAATTTATTTTTTATCGAGATAGTAGTGAAGCAAAATGAATCGGATGAAGGGTCTATAACAATCCAAGGAAATATGACCGCTATCCGCATACGTGTTACAAGCGTAATAAGAATCCTTGCTCATATCCACCAGAGGAATTCCCGCCTTTTCGTGAAGAGGACGAACGATTTGAAACCACGGTTCGGGAATGTTCAACTCGTTTAAGACCTTCTCCATCGGCGCCGACGCCCCCGGTTTTACGAACAGAGCGTTCCATTTTTTTTCCCGAAGCAGATCCAGAATTTTCCCGTAAAAAGAATACTGCATCTCCGAAGGAGCATACGAAGGATAAATCCAACCCACTGTTTTGCGCGCCGATTCCTGGATCTTACCGAAATCCTTTTCGACATACGCGCCCGCCGGTGAAATCGAATTTCCCTTATCGGTTTTGAGCGTTGCGATCGTCATCGACTTCAACATTTCGCCGATTTCGAAGTTCTCGTTTTTCAGACGTTTGATTACGTTTCCGATATACGGCTTGTTGTAACTCACACCGAAGAGAAAATTCGCGAAGTAATAGTTTACGTTTTCCTTACCCAAGGTCCATGCGTATTTTAGAATGAAGATCGGATCGAAGCTGTTCGCTAAATTCGATTTTTTGAATGTAGTGCTGTTCTTGTTGAATTGAAACGGATCGCTTTCGATTACTACGAGATCCGGGTTCACTCCGCCCTTGGCAAGTCCTTCCAAAAAGTAGAGATAATACGCGGGAGTCGTAACCGCGGAAGAAAGATTGTAGATATCCCAATCCGGATAAAACGCCTGAAGCTCGGAATTTTGAAAATACAACATCCGAGAAGAACCCATGAGAATCATAAGTTTCTTTTTCTTTACAGGGTTTTTGGAATATTCTCCCTCGGAACCGTATTTGGAAACGATCTCCTGAAGAAGTTCCTTTTTGACGTCGTAGTAGATATACGTGAACTCTTGTTTTACGTAGTCGCGTACCTTATCCAAAAAGAAAATTTTATCGAATAGAAAGATTGCGAAAAAGAGAAGGACTGGATACCAGAGGAAGGGCTTGGACTTCAAGAGATTCTCCCGGTCGAAGAAGTTAATATGAAAAGAGCCGGTAAAGACACCGGCTCAGGTTCTTAGAGAAGCGGCTGACTGTCAAATGAAATCAGGCGGTCACCATGTCTTTCTGAGAATGTTTGCGTTTCTTCTGAAGATCCGCGAACCATTCTTCTGCGTGCTTATGATAAGCGACAAGACGTTTCACGTAGATTCTTCTTTCGGGAATCAAAACGCGTCTCGCTTCGTGAATGATCTCTTCAACGATCTTTGCGTGAAATGTGAAGTGACTGGAAAACAGATTGAAGTATTCACGATCGGAAGTTTCCCAAGGTCTGGAAGCGATGTCCGTAAAATACTGTTCCAACTGGCCGATGTCCTGCTCGAAGTCCGATTCATAGGGAGAATTGACGACGGCGATCGTATCGGTGAGGTCTGTGAGGGTTTGAAAGTAAGTCTCTAATTCAGGTAGTTCCACAGGTAAAATCACCTTTCCTATAGGTTCCTTTTACCATCTTTTTTAGAGGCCTTGCACGTTCAAGATTTTTTAAGATAATCTCTCAAATGTTTTCCTTCTTCTTCCCATCCGTCCGACGCGGCTTCGATCCAAACGTCGTATTTATCGCCTACGGGATAACCCGAATTCGTTACTACCAACTTGGAAGAATGATCGCCCAAGGAATGGAATTCCAACTTCAATTCGATTTCACCCGCGGGATGGTCCTGCCAAAGTAGTATCAATTCTTTTAAAGGAACTATCTTTTTATAAATACCGTTGGTTGTAAGATCGCCTTCCATTCCGAGTCTCCAAGTCCACGCAAAGTTAGCGCCTTCTTTCGGACGACCGGTGACCTTATCCGCGAGCCAATGAATCAATTCCTCGTTTACGGTGACCGCGTTCCAAACCTTCATCAGAGGATAGTCGAACTGAAATTCCTTTACTATGCTTCTAGTTTCCATGCTTTCCTTCTAGTGAAAATCTTTATAAAGTTTTTTGAATAGAGTTCGCTCCAAAAACGCGGGAGCGATATTGCGTAACCATTTTAGGAAGAATCCGGAACTGTCCATGATGACGAGTCTCGATTCGGGATCTTCCACCGCTTCGATCATTTTCAGCGCGACCTCTTGCGGAGATTTTATCTTAGAACTCGAATGTTGCGCTTCGTTCAAAACGTTCCCGTCTCCGTCGAGACCGGAAGCGCGCAGTTTTGTTTTCGTATAAGGAGGACAAAAAATGATAAACGACAAACCTTCTTCGGAGAGTTCGATTCTTGCGGCTTCCAAAGCGGCGTGTAACGCGGACTTCGAGGAAGAATACGCGCTTCTTCCCGGAATTCCGTAGAGCCCGCTCACCGTGGAAGTCGCGATCACGGAACCTCGGGTCAATTTGATCTGAGGAAGAAGTCTTTGGATCAGATAGATCGGTCCGAAAAAATTGATGTCGAAGGTTTTACGAAAGGTTTCTATGCGTGTTCCGTCAAACCGGGAATGTGTGGTAACTCCCGCGTTCGCAAAAAGAACGTCGATGCCTCTGTAGTCTTTGGAAATTTTTTTAACGGTCTTATCGATTTCCTTTTCCGAACTCAAGTCGGTGGGAATATGAATCAGATCCGCCGCCGTATTTCCACTTCGTTTTAACAAAGCCGGTTCCGTTCTGGAAAGATTGATCAGCTTACAATCCAGCCTGGAAAGAGTTTCAAGAACGGCTTCTCCGATTCCCGAAGATCCTCCGGTGACTACGATGGTCTTGCCTGTCCAGCACGAGGGGTTCATTTCCAGAGCATTCTTCCCGCAAGAAGGAAGTATTCAAGAATTTTTTGTCTCTTAAAACCGCACAAACCCGACAAACCTCTTTGATTCCGGGGGAAGAAGAGTGACGTTTATCGGGTTACAAACGTATATCGATTCCAATCGATCTACGGAGAATCAGGTCGATCCGTTGTTGTCCGCGCTGATTTCGTCTTGAATCACTCTCGCTTCGGCGCGGAACGCGATGTAAGACCAAACCCAAGTGATTAAAATCGTAACCTTATTCTTAAATCCGACCTGATAGAATAAGTGAACGAACAACCAAGCGAGCCAACCGAAAAGACCTTTCATCTTCAACACGCCGACCTGAGCGACCGCGTCCGTTCTTCCGATCGTAGCCATAGAACCCTTGTCGATATAATGAAACGGTTTTCTTTTTTTTCCTTTGAGATCGTTTCGAATCAAGTCCGCGACGTATCTTCCCTGTTGCATCGCAACGGGAGAAACTCCGGGCAAAGGACGCTCCAATCCTTTGGAATAATTGGCGATATCCCCGATGACAAAAAGTTCGGGATGACCTTCCACGTTGCAGAACTCGTCCACCATCACACGACCGCCTCGATCCAATGTTGCGCCTAACGTGCTTGCGATGGCGTTCGCCTGAACGCCCGCGGCCCAGATCACGGTTTGTGTGGGAATCGTTTTCCCTTCGAGTTGAACCCCGTGCTCGTTGATGTCGATCACTCGGGTCCCCACAAGAACCTCGACTCCCCTACTCTCCAGACGTTTTTTGGTGAATTCTCCCAAAGAAGCGTCGAAGGTCATGAGCAAACGGGGAGAAGCCTCGATCAAAGTGATCTTGGACAACGCGGGATCGATGGTATGAAACTCGTCTCGGATGATCTGATGCGAAAGTTCCGCGATGGAACCCGCGAGTTCGACGCCGGTCGGTCCGCCGCCGATAATCACGTAGTTTAACAGCGATTTGACGACCTCGGGATCTCCGGATAATTCGGCTTTCTCGAAGGAGATCAAAAGTTTATGACGGATTTTAAGCGCGTCCTTGAGATTTTTCAGGCCGATCGTGTGTTTTTCCCAGTGATCGTTTCCGAAATAACTGGATTTCGCGCCTGCGGACAATATTAGATAATCATAATTTGTTGAAGTGTTTTGATAGTAAACCGTCTTTGTCGCCGGGTCGATCTTGGTCGCCTCGCCCAAAACTACGGTTACATTCTTACTTTCCCCAACCAAAGAACGGGTCGGAATCGCGATGTCCGCCGGACTTAAAACCGCGGTGGCGACTTGATACAAAAGAGGTTGGAAGAGGTGATGATTCTTTTTATCGATGACGGTGATGTCGAGGTTTTCGTTTTGGGAGAGTTTTTTAACGGCTTGTAAACCGCCGAAACCGGCGCCGATGATGACTACTTTCTTTTTCTTGGATTCGCTCATGTGTGAGGAAGTTCCTCCGAAGATTTAGGCTTTTAAATCCAGTTTTCTAGAGAGGAGAAATTCCAGAAAGTCTTCTGCGGTGTCGGAGACAATATTTTGCACTTCGTCGAAGTCCTTCAAGGTTCCGTAATACGGATCGGGAACTTCCGAATCCTTTTTGGAATCCTTCTGAAAAAAACGAAACAGCTGAACCTTCTTTCTTTCCTCGTCCGAAGAAGCGAGATACAAAACGTCCTTTTGATTCGATTTGTCCATGGTGAGAATGTAATCGAATTCTCGGAAATCTTCCTTACGAAACTGTCTCGCCTTGTGAACGAGTTCGATTCCTTTTTTCCGCGCGGCTTGTCTCGTTCTAGGATCGGGCAATTCTCCGATATGATAGCGTGACGTACCGCAGGAATCCACGAAGAATGAGGATTCTAAGTTTCGTCTTTGAATCAAATCCAAAAACGCGCCTTCCGCCGCAGGAGAACGGCAGATATTTCCGAGACAAACGAATAAAACCCGAATCGGATTTCCTCCGTGCGGGTTTTGTTTTTCAAAAGAATGATTTATTTCAGAGTGATCTTCGACCATAAAAACTCGGGAATCCGTTTCATAAGATATCCCACGAAGGCCCATGGGAACCAAGGAACTGTAGCCGATAAAACATTGTTTTCAATTCTTTTATAAATTTTTTGTGCGCCCTTCTCCACCGGAACTACGAACGGCCTCGACTTCATCTGATTGTTGATCGGCGTATCGATAAAACCCGGATGAATCACGGTCACAGAAACTCCGAAACGTTTTACTTCACCTCTCAAAGCTTCCATATACGTGGAAAGCCCCGCCTTCGAGGAAGAATAACTCGCGGAACCCGGAAGTCCTCTGAACGAAGCGACGGAAGAGATCGCGACAATCTGACCCGAGTTTTGTTTTTGAAAGATCGGAAGAACCGCTTCGACTCCGGCCATCGCTCCGATCAAATTCGTTTCGATCACCGCGCGATCGGCTTCAAAACTTCTTCCTCCGTACGAAGAAGTCGTCGAAATCCCCGCGTTTAAGACGATTAGATCCAAACCTCCGAGTTCCTTTGCGAGTTTGGGAATCACTTTAAAATTCTGATCCGTATCCGCAACGTCAAGAGGCGCGAAAAGAATCTTTCCTTTGGCGCCCGCCGCTTTCAATTCTTCCGCGATCTTCTTCAAAGAATCCTTTCTTCTCGCGGTAAGAGCCACGTTGGCGCCCGCTAACGCATACAATTTGGCCAATTCTTTGCCGATTCCGGAACTTGCACCTGTGATGATTACATTTTTCATACAGGACTACTTCATGTTAGATTATAAGATGCTTCAAACATTAATTTCAACTCAGGAATCGTTTATTTAGTTTACTGAAAAAACCTTCGAACCGTAAGTTTGTAAAAATAGCCTCTTTCGAGAGGAAGTGCGAAAAAGAAGGCGGTAAGGTTATGGACCTGGACCAGCAAAATGAAATTACCAGACTGAAAAGTTTGGTGGAACTTTACGAAAGAATTTCCAGGCTCAGCGAAAGCGAACTTTTAGAAGCCGAAAAAACTCTCGAAGCCCAAGAGAACAACGCGGGAATGGCGAGGCTCGAATTGATCAAGATGAGCGAACAGCTCCGATCCATCCGAAACATAGGTCCCGATCTCAAAACCAAGGTCATATCCTTACTCCACGATCAGGAATCGGGTCTGAAAGAATTCAAAACCCGCATCATCGAACTTTCCGCGAACAATCCGTTTTTCTATTCCGATTTTTTTAGAATCATATCGCATCTCGAAATCCAAGAGAACGACGCGCGGGAACTCTGGGACGATATCTACAACCACGGCGAGAACATGAGTTCTTCCCTGGGAAGAAGCGTGAACTTCGTCGTGTCGATGTTGGATTATATCTTCAGCAAAAAAAGAATCATCGAAAACCCGAAGATCGTGGAACTCTATTCGTTCGAAGAGATCATCCTAAACACGGTCATCGACGAGACGAGCGGGATCTACAACCGAAGATATTTCAACATCATTCTCAACAAAGAAATCAACCGAAGCGCGAGATACCAAAGGGACTTTTGTCTTTTGATCTTCGACGTGGATAATTTCAAGATCATCAACGACACATACGGACACGGTTTCGGAGACGACATTCTCCGTTTGATCGCGGGAACGATGCTTTATTCGTTTCGTCAAGAGGACATCTGTTGTAGAATCGGCGGGGAAGAATTCGCGGTGATCCTTCCGGAAACTCCGAAGGAAAACGCGCTCGTCGCGGCCAATCGTTTTCGAAATTATCTTTTGGAAGCGTCCATGAGTCAGTACGGTTTGGCGGTTACGGTTTCGGGTGGAATCTGCAGGTTTGCGGAAGACGGAAAGGATACGAACGAATTGTTTAAGAACGCGGACGCCGCTCTTTACAAAGCGAAAAAAACGGGAAAGGATAAGTTCCTCGTCTTCTCTTCGGACTTATAAGAATTTTAAAAAAGAACGGACGTTTGGATCGGAACGGTTTTGTGATTTCTTCGTCGTTCGTTCGCGACTTCCTATCGTTGTATCGTTACGTGATTTCGTTGCGGTTTTCGCTTTTGTCTTCGTCTTCGGTGCGTTTGAGACCTTCGTTACGCTTACGGACTTCGATCAATCTTCGGGAACCTTATATTCGTATTCTCCCGAATATTCTTCCAGCTTGGATATAAGAATCGCGTTCGTATTCGCCAATCGATCCGCAAGAATACGAACCATCTTGGCCGAAAAATCGGGATTGTTGATTAGAAATTTCTCAAGTTGTTGTTTGCTTTCGATCACCGCGAGTTGACAATCCAAGATCGCCTTTGCCGTTGCGGTCCTAGGCATCGCGCGAAACAAAGCCATCTCTCCGAAAAAATCCCCTTTTTTCATCACGGCGAGACGTTGTACGATGTTCTTTCTCGTAAAAAAGACTTCGACCGAGCCGGAAAGAATCACATACATCGCGTTATTCGTTTCACCTTCTTTAAAAACGATTCCGCCTGCGGGGATCTGCACCTTGTTCATTTTTTAAACCGACCTAAAATATTTGCTTCTTTACCAAAAAATCGCATATTGACAGATGAATATTAATTCTACCCCGGAAAAGTACACTCTTTTATGATTTTCAATCTTCCACTTTTTATGGATACGTTCGGACTTTGTATCCTGATTCTCGCATGTATCGTTTCCGATAAACCTTCCCGGATTCTTTTTTCATCTCCGCCCAAAAACCAAACTCCGGGAGGAAGAAGCGAATCCGTGGACTTCATCCGGGGTCTTGCGATCACCGGAATCGTTTTTATCCACGTGAATTCGTATTATCAATACTTCGGTCCGAACGAAAACGCTTCGGCTTTGACTCTTGCTCTATCCAATCTTTCCCGATTCGGAGTTCCGGCCTTTATTCTTTCCTCGGGAATTTTTTTAAAGCCCACAAACCTTAGAGACTACTGGAAACCTAAGATCCTTTCACTTTTGCTTCCATATTTCATCGTAAGTCTTCTGGCGGCCTATGTGAAACTCGGAACCCTGCCCGCTCTTGGGGATTTTTTAATCGGAATCGCCTTGGGAACCTGGTGCGCGCCCTATTATTTCGTTCCTCTTTTGGTTTCGTTTTATGTAATATTCCCTTTTTGCGCCCGATTCCTGAGCCAGTTTAACACGAAAAAGGCGGTTTTAAACTTTTTATTTATCGCGCTTATACTGAACTTCGTATCGAACCACGTCTTTCGTTATTCCGACATCGCTTGGATAAAGACGATCGAACCGATTCTTTTCACGGGTTTTATTTTCTTTTTCGCCTTCGGATTGTTAGCCGGAAAGTGGTTTAAGGAACCGAAAAGTTTTCTGATTCTTTCGGAAGAGAAATCTTCTCCCCTCACCTACTCCCTCCGGAGAATTCTTTTTTTCGGCCTTTCGATCTATCTGATCGCGGTTTTTGCCGCGGGTTATCTTTGGAAATTCGATTCCTCCAATCACCTGATCTTTTATCCGCTCGCAGCCTTTCTTTTTCTTTTCTTTTGGGCGGAAAAGGCTCAGGAACAAAAGGGACATAAAACTTTGATCTCCGTTTTCGCCTTTGTGGGGAAAAACAGTATGGGGATTTTTTTGCTGCATCCGATTTTGATTCATCTGATGCACGCCTGGAGTCCTTTTGAATGGGGTCGGAATTACGCCTGGTTTTTGATTCCGGTTGTCGGTTTCGTCAACGTCGCGATTCCGCTCGGAGCTTGGCTCGCGGTTATGAAAGTTTTGGATCTGATTTTCAAACCGGGAAAACGCGGAAACTCCGCGAGTTAGAATCTTAGGTCGATGTTTTGGTCGGAGCTCCGGCCGAAAACGCATCGGCAACGGATCAAAACGAATTACGAAGCGGCCGTTGCCGTAGTTCCGACCGTTTTCGATTTACATTCCGTTTGAGAATTCTTTTTTAACCGTTACGCCCGAATCGCGGACGGTTTTTAACGCCTCTCCGTAACTCACGAGAACCTTCAGAGCGAAGTCGATTCGATCCCGGATATAAGAATCCTCTTTGCTCGCGGATTCGGGACCGTTCAAAACGTGTTCCGCGTCCCGAACTATGATATGTTCGGGGATATAACAAAGTTTCGTGTTCTTATAACTGCTCATCCGCAATTCCGCGATCGGATACGCGCCGCCTCGGCTCGCGGAAACCGCTCCGATCAACACGGGCTTATGACCGACAACTCCGTTGTTGCAATAAAGAATGAAATTTTTTAAACCGGGAGAAGCCATCCCCGAATATTCCGGCGTAACAAAAACGTATGCGTCCGCGCTTTTCAGCTCGGCTTCGATCGGCTTCCAGATTTTATCCCATTCTTCTCCGCCGTCCCAAAAGGAATCGTCCCAAACCGGAAGTTTATGATTTCCCAAGTCGAGGACCCAAGCCTGATGACCGAAGGATTCGAGACGACTTCCCATCCATTTTGCGACCTTTGCGGACTGGGAAATTTTCCGGTGCGGACCGGCGATGATAGCGAGTTTCATATTTTCTCCGTAATAAAAGGAATCGATTAGTCTTTGATTCCGTATTTCTTTTTAAGCGTGGAAAGTTCCTTTAGAAACTTTTCCCTTTGTTGAGAATTCAGTTTGGACAACTGAACCGTCACCTTTGCAGGCGCCGTTTTCCGGGGTGAAATCATTTCACCCCCTCGGCCTTCTTTTTGTTTTAAAAGTTCTTCCAGGTTTTTAACGGAAGCGTCCTTACCGGATCGGATCAGATCGGCGACCGATTTTTGATCGAGTCTTGCAATCGAACTGAGTTGTTTTACGTATCTTTCGGTAAAACCCAAAACCTTGGAAACTTCCTCTGCGGTTTTTCGTTTTTCCTTTCTTAAAAATTGAATCGCACGACCGACTTCCCAAGGATTGAGACTTTTTCGTTTTTCGTTTTCCGCGAGGGCCATTTCGAAACATCTGTCTTCCGAGGCGGAAGTTTCGATCGCCGCGATCGAGTTCCACTTGAGAATTTTCGCGGCTTGAAATCTTCTTTCCCCGGCGACGATCTGATATTTTTTTCCGGACTTCCTGACCACGATCGGCTCGATGAGTCCGAGACGTTTCATCGATTCGACCAGATCCGAAACTTCTTCCTTACCGAAAACCCTCGGTTGCGCCGGATTCGGCGCGATGTCCGAAAGAGGAATCTCCGATTTGGAAGATTCTTTTTCGCCGAAGGCGGTAAGAAGATCCATTCCCGCAAAATCGGAACGTTTAGCCATTTGAAATCCTCTCTATCAATTCGTCCGCCAACGATGAAAACATCTGCATCGCCTTGCCGTCGTATTCGCCCAAAAGTTTTTTCTTCGCTTGGGCCTGAGGAATCGACTCCCTTCTGTAAACGACCGTTTTAAAAACTTCGAAGTATTTTCGGATCGCGTCCGCGAGACCCGCGAGCGCGCGAGCGTCCTCGTATTGGTTGAGAACCGCGCCCAAAAGATTCAGAGAAGGATTGGCCTTCTTTTTGATTTTTAGAATGGTGGAATGAAGGTCTTTCAATCCTTGAACGCTAAACGCTCTCGTTTGGATCGGAATCAAAACGTGATCGGCGGCGATGAGCGCGTTCTCCAAAATCAAACCGAGAGACGGAGGACAATCGATAATGACGTATTTATACGAGGAACGGATCGGCTTGAGCGCGTCCTTGAGAAGTTCGAAGTCGTCCCTTTCATACGGAGTCGTAAAGTTCGCGAGATGAATCGAAGAAGGAAGAAGATCCAAACCGGGCGCGAGCTGGACCAAAAGGTCCTTTACAGGGACCGGCTCATCGCCCCGATAACCGAGGGAATGAAAGACGGATCTTTCCACGGAACCGAAAAAAAGTTGGGTGATATTGGCCTGCGCGTCCCAGTCCACGAGAAGAACCGGGGCCGACTTGGAAAGAGCCTCGGCGAGACAAACCGAAACTGTTGTTTTACCTTCTCCGCCTTTTTGATTGGAAACGGCGATGATCGCCGAATCGTAAACGGCCTCGTTCGATTTCTGAAAGTATTTTTCGATCGTCTCCCGATCGTATTTGCCTTTTCCGGACGAAGGAATTTTCCATTCCTTGACCTTTGACAAAAATTCTTCCTCGGAAGAAATTTCGTACTCATCTAAAATCTGTCGGGTTGTTAGAGCTTTAGAACTCATGAAAAGAACTCTCCCGATCAGAATCGCCCGAACACACGATCGATGTCAATTCAATACTATGTCTCATGGATTTCATACCGCTAAAAAACGGAATTGCGTGAGTAGGGTAGGGCGGCGATCCTGCCTTGATCCGCTTCTGCGACTATTTGAGGGTGAAATGATTTCACCCTTCGTAAGCGGCTTAGCTCGAAAATAAAAAAGGCTTATGAATAAGAAAAAACATTTAGTCAATACGATCCTCGTCTTTATCATTCTCAATTCTTCCTTACTTCGTTCGATCCAGGCACAGACGCTTAACGCGGGCGAACCTGATTTTCTAAAACCTCACGTCGAAAAGGAAAAACCGATCGCCGAAGAGGAAACGTTTTTAAAAAAGCTAATCCGCCAGTCTTCCTTTACAATTCTCGCGGGAAGAAACGGAGGGGACAACATCTTCGAAACCGGAACCAAATACGCGAATCTTTCGGGACTCAGAGGCGGCTCGAGAATCACGTATGAAAGGGACTTCAATTACGGCGGACTCGGGTTTACGCTTCGCTGGAAAAAATGGGAAGCGGATCTAAACGTAAAAACGACCGGTAGATACGTAAACGCGGGCGAGGGGAGGGACGAAGACTTTTATCTCGGCGATCCCACCGTCGAACGCGGAACCAAAATTTCAACGCGAGAATTTTCGTATTACGACACTCCCTACACGTTTATAGGATCCCGAAATTTTGCGGACGGGAAAGGTCGTCTTTCGATGAAACAGGATCGGCAATCCCTGATCTTAAGAAGATATTTCGGCGACGGCGATCCGGATTCGAGAAAGGAAGGAAAAGGCCTTTATCTTACCGGCGGTTTTCAATATACGTTTATGAAATACGTACTCTACGACGTGTTTCAGTTTTTCGATTCGAATCCGGTCTTTTTAAACAGAATCGGATTGGGCTTAAGCCTTTCCTATTCCACGTACGAATTTCCTTTGGGACTCGGTTACAGATATTCCAACGGAGAATGGATCTGGGAAACTTCGCTTTCGGGAATTTTCTGGAGCGGCCACTTCCGCGACTTTCACTATCAAAGGGCTCTCAATTTTATCGGAGACGTTTCCGGTTTCGGAGTCGACTTCAACATGGGAGCCGGAAGAATTTTCGGCAACTACGTCCTATTCTTAAAACTCAACGAACACAGACTTTTCGGGGACGGACATTTTTCCACGAAAGGCGGACTCAGCTACAACGATATTCTTTCCCAGCACTTGGGCCAATATAAGAATTATATGAACCTCAAGGAATGGAACGTGGAACTTTCCCTGACAGGCTTTCTCTATTAAAAAAGGAAACAAGGATTTGAAAAAAAGAATTCTTCTCATCAATCTCGGCGGACCGCGCAACACTTCCGAAATCGAAAAATTTCTGATCGATCTTTTCGAAGATCCGCTCGTTTTCGATCTTCCTCTTCCGGAATTTATCCGAAAACCTTTGGCGAGATGGATCGCAAAAAAAAGAGCGCCGAAAGTCGCGCAGACCTACGAGTCGATGGGATTCGGAGGAGGTTCTCCGATCGTATCCGAAACGTCGAAACAAGCCGAAGCGATCGCAAAGGAACTTCAAAAAATCACCGAAGAAGAATGGGACGGCCAGGTCACGATGACCTGCGGTTATCCCGATATCCGCGAACTCGAACGGGAGATTCTTACTCCGTCGCCGAACAATATTCTACTTTCCTTATATCCTCATTTTTCCAGATCCACGGTTCTAAGCACCGCTAAACTCGTGGAACAAACGCTCGGCTTCTGCCCGGTAAACAAGGAAGGTTGGGTTGCGCCGTTTCATTCTTCCCCGATTTATCTGGAAGCGATTCGGGATTTGATTCTGGATTTTTTCCAAGGCAAACTCGACGCGAAAGAATTTCTACATTCGGAATCTTTCGGAAAGGTGGAGAATTGGGAAACGATCGATCTCGTTTTTAGCGCGCACGGAATTCCTCTGCGGCTGATCCGAAAGGGCGATCGTTACAGGGAAGAAATCGAAACCAATGTGGAGAATTTAAAACGACTTCTACGCGAGAAAGGTTTTAAAGGAGAATGTCATACTTCGTTTCAAAGTAGGGTAGGGCCTTCGAAATGGACGGAACCGAATACGATTCACATGCTCGAAGAGCTGGGGAAAAACGGAATCAAAAGAGTCGCCGTATATCCGATCAGTTTCGTAAGCGATCATTTGGAAACTCTGGAAGAAATCGGGGAACAACTCAAAGAAGTCGCGCATGAAAGCGGAATCCGGGAATATCATCGAATTCCCGCGCCGGGTATTTATCCGAAATTCGTTGAGGCGATGGCTAAGATCAGCCTTGAATCGATCCGCGCTCCGAAAAACGAATGTCTTTGCGCGAAGTTAGGCGGACACAAGCCGGATTTTAAATCGGGAGAATGTACGTTCCGTTCTTAATTTAGAAAACGTTTTGTTATCAAGTTTTGTTAGGCAATTTCGCTAAGAAGTTTGGTCAGTATGCTTTGCCGTTTCGCATAACGTTCCAGGCCCTTTCCAAAATCGCGCTGAGCCCGATTCCGTAACGGAAATTTCCTTCCACAAAAACACCTTCGGGAAGACTGCGATCCAACTCCCTGTTGAACTCGAGTAAGGCCGCGTCGTAAACGGGAAGGGCCGATTTCCAGATCGTAACGTAGTGATTGAGAGGCGCGTCGTTTTCCGTCGCGATTTGTGACGTGATTTTTTTGCGATCCTCTTCCAAGATAGAAACGATTTCCTGTTCTTTCAGTTTGGAAATCTCGGGATCCAAAGCTCCTCCGAAGATAAACGTCTCCGAAGAATGGCCGTTCGTAACCCTTCCCGGAAAGATCGAAGAGTTCAACAACACCCCTCTCGCTCGAAACCCGGCTTCGGGCGGAAATAAAACTCCGAATCCGGTCTTTTTACCGAGTAAGGATTTTTTTCCGAACCGGGTCGCGGTTACGACTCCGAGAGTTCTACAAACCTTTTCGTATCTTTTAAAAACGGGATCGCTTGAGGCGAGAATCTTTAAGGTGGATTCCAAGCCGCAGGCCAACGTGATTCTTGCGTTCGGATATTTTTTTCGAAGAACGGATAGGGCAGGGGATTCTTCCGACTGAAGAATTTTGGAACCCGGCGAGGATTTGACTTTCGTTTCCATCGCGTTTAAAAGTTCTCCGAGTCCTCCTCGAAAACTCACGGTTCCTTTTCTTTGTTTGGGAACTTTCGGTTCCGACTTTTTCTTTTGTATCGCCGCACGTAGATTTTTCCACAAAGTTTCGTTCGAAGAAATCCATTTGCCGATCACCAATTCGGCGGACATGTCCTTTAGATTTCCTGCATATACTCCGGCAAGCCCCGGAGTCAACACGTCTCGCACGGCGGATTCCCCCAAAACGCGAACGCCCCAATGGTGTACGGATTCCTCCCTTAACAAACCGGCGGGCAAGAAAAAGAGTCCGTATAACAGGCGTAATACGCCCGCAAAGGAAAGAGGAATTCGTTTCGGAGTTCCGTCCTTCCAGATATATCTTTTTTTGGAAGCCTTTTGTGTGGGAATAATTTCAAGATTGAGCGCGGAAGCGAGTTCTTCCAATCGATACGAATTTAAGATTCCGTTTGCCGCCGTTTCCACAAGACCGAAAGGAGTTTGAACGGATTGAATCAATCCTCCCGAACGATTTTTCTTTTCGTAGAGAAGGACCGATTCTCCCTTTAAAACGGAAAGTGTAGCGTAAAGAAGTCCGGTAAACCCGGCGCCGACGACGATATGATCCGGTTGTTGTATGGCCACGGATCTATTTTTACGGAGACCTTAAAGATTGTAAATCAGCAATCTTTTTTAAAATTGATATCGATAACCGAACGTATACTTGGATTCCAAAGTCGCCGAGGAAGTGGCGCCCGAGCTGAAGGTTCCTGCGTTGACCATTGGATTGTAATCAAAGATCAAACCCTTCGAGGTTCCGTCCGAAATTCCCACCTTGGAAGAGATTTGTCCTCCGAAGATGAACGCGTCCGCCAAATTGATCAAATAAATTCCGGCCAACACTCCGATACTCGTTTGAAGATTTTTATAAGCCTTGTCGACGGCTTCTCTTCGATCCTGATACGGGCTGAACTGTTGGTTGTAAACGTAAAGAGTCAACGGATCCGAAATCGCCGGAGCCAGTTGAGGATTCGCGATTCCGAGAGCCGCGAGTGTGATCGAATCCTGAGAATACGGATTCCCGTATCCTTCGTAATTTTTTTTTGCGACGAGATACTTGCGATTATTCTCATATACCGCGTAACCTGCGGCCAAGAAAAGAGTCGGATAGATGATTGCTGCTAATTTTCTTCCGCTCGCCCATTGTCCCCATCCGGGCAGAGCCGCGGATCTTGCGAGCGCTCCGGTTTTGGATACGGCCGGTTTCGGAGGAGGAGCGGGTGGAAGAGGTTTGTTCTTTTCGGCTTCTTCTCTTTCCTTTCTAAGACGTTCCTCTTCATCGTGTTGTTTTTGAAGTTCGACGTTTCTTTGTTTGGAAAGTTTTTCGTCTTCCATTCTTTTGATTTCGGCGTTGCGGATTCTTTCTTCCTCTTCTTCGTCGATATCCTTATAGATGACCTTTAAGATTTCTTTTTTTTGTACGACTCGTTTTCCTTCCTTGGTTTGAATCGTAATCGTCTTTTGATTTTGAGTGACTACCTTTCCGCGAAAACTTCCGCCCTCGTGCAAAAGCACGGTCTCCGAAAAAACGGAGAACGGAATGATAAAAAAGAATGCGAAAATCAAAAAAAGGTTTTTCAAGTATGAAATCAAAACTGTCCTTCCCACAATAAAGTATACGACCCTTGCCGACGGGAATCGCCACTCATTATCAATAATTTATTGGACGACTTTTTGACCGAAAACCGGGCGACTTCCGTTTAAATCGCTCTTGAAAAAACTCTCGATTCCGGGCTTTTTCTTCTCAATCTGAGATCAAGACCCGTACAGACGTTTCTAAGAAAGGGCCAGCCCTTTTCGGTCAAAGTGAGAAGATTCCCTTCCCACCTGATTAAAGTATCGTCTTCCATGGAGGCCAAATACAGCCTTACATCCCGCAAAATTTGCTCCGGTACTATAACCTTTCCGGTTGTCGATAATTGCAAAATTAACGTTCTTTGTTCCAAATCTTCGGCGTCCAGTTTATGTCCTCTTAATGTTGCGAACCCTTCTTCATGGATATGTTTCTGATATTTTTTTACGATTTTCTCGTTTTGATGAAAACAATCCCAACTGTCCGAAATCGCGGAAACCCCGAGCCCCAAAAGCATATCCGTGGTCTTCGTGGTATACCCCATAAAATTTCTGTGCAAGGTTCCGTTCTTCGCCGCCTCGGAAAGCGAATCCGTTTCCAACGCGAAATGATCCATTCCGATTTCGAGATAACCCGCTTTCAAAAACATCTCTCTGGAAACTTCGTATAACTCGCGTTTTTCGGAACCAGAAGGAAGATCCGCTTCCGTAAACAACCTTTGCGCGGCCTTGATCCAAGGGACGTGCGCGTAACTGTAGAACGCAATTCGATCGGGTCTGAGTTCGAGCGTTTTTTCCACGGTGCGTTTCATGTTTTCGAGATTTTGTTTCGGAAGTCCGTAGATCAGATCGAAGTTCACAGAAGTATAACCGATCTTTCGGGAAAGTTCCGTGATCCTTTCGGTCATCTCGAAAGGTTGGGTGCGATTGATCAGCCTTTGTACTTCCGGATCGAAATCCTGAACTCCCAAACTCACTCTTCTAAAACCGAAATCGTGAAGAATTTTGAGCTGCGTGTCTCTCGTTCTGCGCGGATCAACCTCCAAAGAAAATTCGGGCTTCGGAACTACATTCATTCTTTCTAATATAGAATTGAGTAAAAATTCCAGATTTTTTTCGGAAAGATAGGTCGGAGTTCCTCCTCCGAGATGAAGTTCTTTCAGTTCCCGTTTTCCGATTTCGGGAACTTCCTTGAGATAATTAGAGAATTCCAATAAAAGCGCCTGGATATACGGATCTTCCACGGAATGATTTTTCGTGATCGAAGTGTTGCATCCGCAAAAGGAACACAAGGTTTCGCAGAATGGAATGTGCAGATAAAGAGATAGGGAAGAATCCTCCGGCTTCAGACGATTTCTAACCTTGTCCAGCCATTCTTCCGTGGTCGGATTTTCGGACCAATAAGGCACCGTTGGATAACTCGTGTATCTCGGAGCCGGTATATCATACTTTGCAATCAGTTCTTTTGCGGTTGTCATTGAAATGTCTCTCTTACGATTTCTACGAACGTTTTCACATTTTCTTCCGGGGTTTTCGGCATCACTCCGTGTCCGAGTCCGCATACCCATCCGATTCTTTCCTCAGGCGAAAGATCGCGATAGGGTTTCAGAAAGTCTATTAGAGTTTTCTTAAATTCCGCCCTTTCCATAAACAACAGGGTCTGATCGAAATTCCCTTGGACCATTCTTCTTTCGGTTTTTAAAATCTCTTTCAAATCCCATCGATGATCGAATCCGAAACCGGCAAGGCTGGAAATCTCGCGGATCATACGGAAATGCGGAGAAGCGGTTCCCCTTCCATAATATCCGACTTTTCCGGGAAAATGATCGGCTAAGGTTTTTACTCCGGGAATCACGATCTCGCGAAAAAATTCGGGAGAAAGATCTCCTCCGGCCGTATCGAAGATCAAAATCAGTTCGGCTCCGCCTTCGAGTTGAAGTTGGATGTTCGCCTTTAGAAAAGGGACGATCTTTTCCAAAAATTCGTTTCTGACCTCTGTGAGAGTTTTCGGAAGAGAAAGATTCCCTTCGTGTTTTCCGGAAACCGCGTACGTGAACAAGGTCCAAGGTCCGCCCACAAATCCGATGACGGATTTGTTTTTGGGAATTCTTTCCCGAGTCAATTTCATCGCGTCCTTTTGAAACTGCATAAAGGAAATTGAATCTTCCACGGACTTGAGTTTTTTCAGATCCTCTTTGGATCGAATCGCAAAACTCAAACTTGGACCCGCGTCCGTATATTGAAGTCCCATTCCGAGCGCTTCCAAAGGAAAAAGAATATCGGAGAAAAGAATCGCGGTATCGAAATCGAATTCGTCCACGGGCCCGAACGCGACCTCGGCCGCGAGTTCCGGAATCTTACAAAGTTCTTCGAAAGAATGTTTTTGTCTTAAGGCTTGATAGTGTTTGTGATAACGTCCCGCCTGTCTCATCATCCAAACGGGTGGAATCTTTTGTGCGATTCCGTGGATGGCGTTTTGATACCGCTCATTCGACATTTTTAATTTCTCCAGTCCATTGATAACCGACACCTCTTACGGATCGTATGACTTTTTCTCCTTCTTCTCCGAAGGCTTGTCTGAGTCTTACGATCGAGTTGTCTATGGTTCGGTTTGTGGGGAAACTTTCTTCTCCCCAAAGTTTATCCAATATTTCGGCTCGGCTTACGGTTCGATCTCGTTCGCTTACGAGAAAGTGGAGTAGGGCACAATCCCGTTTCGACAACGGAAATTCTTCCTTTCCTTTTTTGATTTGAAATCCCTGAAAGTCCAAGACGTAGTCTTTGTAAAAGAATCTGGTTTCTTCGATCGAATGTTTATGAGATTCTAATACGTGTTTCACTCGGATCAAAAGTTCCTTGAGATGAAACGGCTTCGGTATGAATTCTTCCGCGCCGAGTTCGAAACCTCGAAGTCTTTCCGGCGCTCCCGCTTGTGCGGTTAAGAATAGAAACGGAGGACAATCCTTGGTTTCCTTCAATTCTTCGGCGAGCGTAAAACCGTCCCCGTCGGGCAGACGCACATCCAAAAGAATGAGATGCGGCCTTTCGTCCTTTACCAATTTTTTTGCGGAGACCGCGGACACGGTCCAATGGACTTCGTATCCCTCTTTTTGAAGACGTTCCTGAAGAGTTTCTCCGAGAGAACGATCGTCTTCGACTAACAGCAGTTTGGCTTTCATCCTCGGTCGACCTCCGTTTCCGCTCCGGGAAGAATCAAATCCACTCGAAAGCCGCGCCCTTCCGGAGTTTGCGGAACGATCCTCATGAAACCCTTCATCTTCTTGGTTAATTTTTTTATGATATAAAGACCGATTCCGGTTCCGCTCGTGCTTCCGTGTCTTTGAAACGGAACTCCCAAACCTTTGTGTTTTCCGTCGAATCCGATTCCGTTGTCTCTTACGCTGATTAGAACTTCGCCTTTTTGTTTTTCGGAAATCACTTCGAGCACGGTCGCCTTTCCGTGTTTGATGGAATTTTCGGCGAGATTTTTAAAGATACTTTCCAGAGCCTTTCGATCGACGCGAACGGAAACGTTTTCCAAACGAGAAAGATCGATCTTCAATTCCGGAAAATCCTCGGCGATCGAAAGGAAAAGTTCGCGCACGTTCGTTTTTTCTATATAAAGAATTTCGGATCTTGTCAAACTTGCGAGATACATCGCGCGGTTCATCTGCGATTCGATTCGTACGGAATCCATCAGCAATCTTTGAATGAGTTTACTTTCGTGACGGTTCGGAAGTTCTTCCTGCAGACTTTCCGCCTGCAAACGAAGACTTGCGAGAGGGGTTTTCATTTCATGAGTCACCGTGGAAAAAAAATCGTGAATCATTTTGTTTCTGCGGATGTCCCGATACGAAAACCAAATCAACGTCGCGCCGCCGAGAAAAAGCATCAAAAGAAAAAACGTCCCTTCCATTTTGATCATTCTGCTTTGGCGTTCGAGCACGAGAAGACTTTCCGAAGTCGCGGAAGCGTCTAACTTTGCGCTGAGGCCCGCGACCGTGGTCGTGAGTTTCAGTCCGAGTAAAAACCACCAAACTCCGAGCGAAACCGTGACTAAAAGCCAAACGATCGCAAAAAGAATTCTAGAATTTTTCCGAAGAGAAGACATTAAAGTTCTTTCAAAGCCTTGTCCGCTATCTCCAGAGTTTTTGCGATGACACCGTCGTCGTGCGCCCAGGATAAGAATCCGACTTCGTAACCGGAAGGAGCGAGATAAATTCCGTATTTGAGCAAAGCGTGAAATACTTTTGCGAATCCTTCCTTGTGACCTTCGGGGATTTGATCGATTCTTCGAACCGGGGTTTGCGTTTTTTTTCGAAACCAAAACAGGGAAGAATGGGTTACCGCCTCCCATTCCTGATCGGATTTGCGGTTCAAAAGACGAATCATTTCGGATGTTAAGATTTTGGTCCGATCGTCTAATGCCGGATAAATGGAATCCCTTTGCGCTTTTTTTAAGGTGGCGAGCCCGGCTCTCATACCGAACGGATTTCCGCTCAAGGTTCCCGCCTGATATACGGGGCCGGAAGGGGCGACCAGATCTAAAAGATCCTTCCTTCCCGCGTAACATCCCACGGGAAAACCGCCCCCGATGATCTTTCCGTACGTTACGAGATCCGGTTTGATTCCGAGCAAACCCGCCATTCCCTGAAAACCGGTGCGGAATCCCGAAATCACTTCATCAAAGACGACTAACGTGCCATGTTTTTTCGCGATCTCGACGATCTGATTCAAAAATTCTTTTCTTTGGATCAAAAGTCCGTAGTTTGCGGGAAGAGGTTCGATGATCAGAGCGGCTATATTCTTCCCTTCGGTTTCAAAAACTTTTTCGACCGCTTTCTCGTCGTCCAAAGGAAGCACGAGCGTGTTTGCGATTGCGGTCGCGGAAATTCCGGCGCTGTCCGAGGAAGATTCTCCCGCAAGTCCGGAGCCCGCTTTTACGAGAAGCGCGTCGAGATGTCCGTGATAACATCCGTCGAACTTGAGAATTTTTTCGCGTCCGGTTGCCGCGCGAGCAACGCGAAGCGCGCTCATTACGGCTTCGGTTCCCGAGTTGACGAATCGGACTTTTTCGGCCCAAGGGATTTGGCTCGTGATAAATTCGGCGAGTTCGAGAGAATAGGGCTCCGCGGCTCCGAAACTCCAAGCAAGTCCCGCCGTTTCACGAACGACTTCTTCGACTTCCGGATCGCGATGACCGAGAATCAAAGGCCCGAAGCTCAAACAATAATCGATGTATTCTTTTCCTTCAATGTCGGTTAACGTGGCTCCGTTTGCGGAAGCGAAAAAAACCGGCGTGCCTCCGACCGAACGAAACGAACGTACGGGAGAATGTACTCCGCCCGGAGAAACCTTCTTCGCTCTTTCAAAAAGCTCTTCCGAGTTTTTTCCCTTCCAGGAATCGGAAATCAATTTCGAATTGGTTGTTTGACGACTCAAGATAATATCTCCTTGCCTCTTCTTGCTGCGTAGGTAATCAGATAAGCGGCGCCCGCTCTGGAAAAAATCTGCCAGGTTTCGCGCAAGGCCGCGTCGAAATCGCAGAATCCGTTTTGTGCGAGATAATGAATCGAAGCGTATTCTCCGCTGACCTGATACGCTCCGGTGGGAAGTCCGGTCTTTTCACGAATCGGACCGATGAGATCGATCGAAGTCATTCCCGGTTTAACCATGAGGAAATCGGCGCCTTCTTCTTTATCCCGGATCGAGGAAAGAATGGAATCTTCCCGATTGCGAACGTCGATCTGATACGAGGAACGATCCCCGTGTCCCGGAGCCGAATCCGCGGCCGCACGAAACGGTCCGTAAAAATTGCTCTTGAACTTGGTGGAATAACTCATAATTGGAATATTCGAAAATCCGTATGTATCCAAGGTTTCGCGGTGACTTTTCACTCTTCCGTCCATCATATCGCTCGGCGCGATTCCGTCCGCACCCGCCTGCGCATACGTCAACGCGATCTGCGAAAGATGTTTCACCGAAGAAGGATTATCTATGCTTCCGTCCTTATGCAGAAGTCCGCAATGTCCGTGAGTCGTAAGGGAACACATACAAGTGTCGATCCACAAAAACGCGTCCGGAAATTCTTTCTTTAAGGACGAGATGGAACGTTCGTAAAAAGATTTCGGAATTTCAGTATTGGATTTGAGCTCGGGCACCAAAAAAAGAATGAATTGTTTCACGCCCGCCTTGAGATCCGATTCCACCTGTTTCAAAACGGACGTCGGCGTATCCCGAAAAACTCCCGGAAGAGAATCCATTCTCTCCTTTTCCTTCAGCCCTTCCACGACAAAGAGCGGTTGTATTAGTTTTTTTGAATTTAGACTTTCCGAAGACGCGAGATCCCGGAGCGGGGCGTTAAGACGGATTCTTCTCTGTTTGGTTTCCAAGCTCTTTTCCTTTGAATTCTTTGAGTCCGAGACTTTCCAGCCAGGACTCGTAGTGTATAAAGATGGATAGGTTTGCGGATTCTCCCAGAACTTTTCGGATATGCGAGGAAGTAATTCCCGGTCCGCAGGCGTGAAATCGGTTTCTGATCTGCGGAAAAAGAGAAAGCGCCTTGTCGAATTGGGAAGCGCTCATCCAAAAAAGATGCGTTTTTTCGGAAAGATCAGGGTGATCTTCGGTTGCCTGAGTTTGATAAGTCAAAACCCGTTCGAGACCCGAAGCGACTTCGGTCGAACCAACGTGCGTGCACTTTACGAAATCCAAAGACTTTCCAAAAATGGAATGTTTCGGAAGCTCCTCTTCACCGAGCGCGTCCAAGGAACCGTGAACCCAAATATTGCGTTCACTGAGTTGAAACCAAGTTTTTAAACCCGACGTCCAGACAAGCCCCTTGTGTTGTAAGACGGGATCCAAATTCGGATACGCGTTGCCCCGAGTCACGAGCCAATCCTTTTCGATCAATTCTTCGGGAAGAATGATCCGATCCTCTTTGCCGTCCGCGGACAACGTAAACCCATGCAAAGAATCTAATGGAGTTCTTTTTTGTTTTACGGCCTCGCCCGGAACCGGATAGGCGTTTGCGAGCGCCGCCGCAGGCGGCGCGAAATTTACGAAGAATTGTTCTTCGATCTCCAACGTTTCGCCGGAATCCGTAAGTCCTCTTTGATACAAAACTTTTCCGTACGGCTTGTGAAGAATGGAAACTCCGATCTTCTGATGACAGCCGCCGCCGAATCGTTTGAGAATTTTACGCTCTTCTTCCACTGCGGAAACGACTTCCGCGTTGCTCAAGGCTCGGATCAGATCCAACACCCAAGAATCATCGGTTCGGGCCTCCGCCGCGATCGCGCCTTGCGCGGGAGCGGTGGGGTTTAACGAAAGAGGAAAGATTTGATAGACGGATTCCGCAAGAGCGTCCCTTAAGAACTTTCGTATTTCTTGATATTCTAATTCGTCCGAATTCAAAAAGTCTTCGGACAAAAGACGATCGAGCGCGGCTTTGGCGAGAACGAGCCCGTCCGCGTCCGATTCTTTCCATTTGCGGATTCTTGTCTGAATATTCCCGCGGACGGGCATAAACGTAAGATTCGAATTTTTATAACGGAAGGGCAGGGATTTACTTAAGAATTTTTTTAAGTTATATTCTCTTCTCGGAGAAGAGGTTTGTATTTTCAGCTCTTCGGGAGAATATTTCGAAAGAGAAGACTTCTTCCAAAGAAGAACGTCCCTTTGATCCGCGCGATCCAAAACGCCCACGATCGTCGTACCGGAATGACCTTCAAGATCCAAATCCTTCCAAGAATGAATCACAAGATCCACTTTTTTTTCCACGAGATCCTTCGTAAGATCCTGAGTGAAAACGCCTCGGGTTCCCATCTTCCAAAGAGGAGTTTGCAGATCCTGATCTCCCGAAGCTTCTCTAAAATGAAGTTCGACTTGGAGGTCCGGAAATTTTTTCTTTAGTGCACCAAGTACAAGGTAGGTTTGAAGTCTTGCGAGAGCGCTTTTGCGGGAACCGATCTTCAGAACGCGGGACAAGTCAGATCTTCCCAACCGAAAATGAACTGTTGCGCTTCGAGTTCTCTCTCTTCCACGAGTTCGTCGAGAGCGGGCTGAACCCTTTCCCGAATTTGTACGGCCCTTTCTTCCGTTTCACGCAAAGAATCCAACATCTCCGCAAAAGAAACGTAGGAAACCCGATCGGGCCATTTTGCTTCCAAAGGAACTTCCCGAAAATCCACGACGACCGTTTCCGGAGAAATCGAATCCAAGTAAGAATTTAAGTCCAGAGGCGCCGCGATTACGATCGCTTCTCCTGCGGAAGGTTTCCATTCGTTTAACAATTTGATTGCGGCGCCGGATTCATTCGAAAGTTCTAATAAACGTTTTTCGTTCCGGCCCACGAGGATCACGTTTCTGTTTTTCAACCAAGGGAGAATTTTCTCCGCAAGTTGTCCCGTTCCCAAAAGTGTAACGGAGTTTTGATCCTTGAGATATTTATTGGCAAGACCGCCGTACGACTGTTCGCCGATGTTTTGAAGATAACGCGAACGGATGCTTCTCGAGTCCTGAATCAAACTGTCTCTGAACTTTGCGAGATATTCTCCGAAAGCGGAAGAGGGGAGAGAATTATTTTTAAACTTATCCCGAAACTGAGCGAGAACTTCGGTCTCGCCCAACAACCTGGAATGAAGACCGGAAATGACTTCGAGTAAAAAACGATACCCTTCGTAACCGTCATACGTTTCTAAAGTAACGGGCAGGGGAGAAGGTTCTCCGTGAATCCGACTGTCTGTGATCCAGATCGTACGCATACAGGTCATCCAGGAATAAGAACCCGGAATCTCTACATTCTCTCTATCCTTTTGAACGGAATGATAAACTCGGAGAGTGGACCACATATCGATAAAAGAACTATACCAGTTTTAAAGCTTTGATTGTCAAAGAAGTGTCACTACAGCAAAAAAGTTTCTGTTGACTTTATTGAGACTGATTTTCAATTTAGATTTATGCACTTGGAAATTCAAACACAGGATTGGATCGTATATGCGATCGTGGCCGCGACGGCGATTCGTTTGTTTTTTCCTTTGGTCTCCGTGATCCGAGAATTCTCGAGCAAACCTTCGGACAATTCCGAAGAAGACTTCGGCTGTTACAACGGCGCCTGCAAGAGCTGCGATATAGGCTCCCCAAGCTCCTCTTCAAAAAAGAACAATCCCATTCTCCACTAAAGCGAGAGCGACCCCGTCCTCTTCGTTGCTGTATCGCGTAACGTGCCTCGCGGAATTTTTGATTTCGGGGATCGCATTCTTCATCGCAAAACCCGCGCCGCTATGAAGAAGCATTTCCAGATCGTTGCGTTCGTCTCCGAAAGAAACGACGCCTTTTCCGTCCAAACCTTTGAGAGAAAGAAAACGGGAAATGCCCGACCACTTGGAAACGGAAACGTTGATGATCTCCACACAATAAGAAACGCCCGGAATTTTCGTAAGAATACAACGCAACTCCACCGCTTCCGGGAGCGCGGAAATTTTTTGAACGAGAGAATCCAAATCTTCCTTACGAAGAGATAAAAAACAAATCACCAAAATTTTTTCGAGATCCGCCGAAAGGAAATCTCCGATCGATCTCGTTCTCGAAAGATCTCCACCCGAATAGTTGTGATAGGCCCCGTCGGTGATCGGAATTTCGGTGAGCATGTCGATTCCTTCTTCGAACTTATCCACGTGAAGAATCGGAGGCGTATGAAATTCTTTTCCTAAAAGAAGAATCTTTTGAACCAAACCGAGATCCAAATAACTTTCCGCAATTCTTTCCGCGTTCGGAGATTTGCGGAGAATCTGCCCATTGTTGGACACCACGTGAACTTCTCCCTTAAACTCTTTTGCAAACGAGAATGTGGAATAAAATCTTCTTCCGGTTGCGATGACTAAATTCTTTCCCTGATCGATCGCCTTTTGAAGCACCGAATGGGTGAGCGGGGAAATCCTACTTTTTGAATTGAGAAGCGTTCCGTCCAAGTCGACGGCGATCGTGTGAATTTGGGTCGGATCAAAAGACATGATTGTTTCAGTAATTCGGATCGAGTTTTTTAGAGAATGATTTTTTTCGAGTTCCTTGATTTGCCTGTCGGTTCTTTTTTGCGGTTTTTCGCGATTCACGGGAGGTGCCTTCTTTGGTTTGTTTTGTGGACGTTGTTCATTTCGTTTTTTGTCGTTTTTATAAATTTTTTGAAATCGGAGCTCCCGCGTTTTGAGTCGGTCTGTTGTAGGTGCAATCCCTTTGGATGCTTTCTCCCTAGTTCGATGCCGTTATCGTAAGCGACTTTGATGTTGCAATGCGCGCGGCGTTTGTCCGCTTACGATCTGCTCGTTGCCGCGGCGACGTCCCTTGGAACCGTAAAGGTTGAAGTTTGAAAAAAAGAGGAGCGTCCGCACATGGGGAGAATCATTCTTTCTGAAAATCAAAAGGTAAGAACAAGGCTCTCCGTGGACGGTGTTTCGTGCGTTGAAACGTTTTTGATTCCGGAAGAATATTTGGCTCGTTTGAGTTCGGAAGGTCGCAAACAACTGCCCGAAAAGATTCGAAGGCTTTTGAGAAGATGCGGGAAACATATTATTGCGATGCATCGTTTGAATCCAAAACCGGGAAAAACGATGCATCAAAGGGATTGCGGTCGTTTGGTTCGTTTTAACGTAAGAATGGATACTGCGCTCGGTGCAATTCTCGGTTCTTTCGCGGCATCTCACGGGGTGTCCCGCTGTTTTCTTGTGAATTATCTGCTTTGGATGGATGAAGTAGGGATCGCAGATTCTATCTTTGAAACCTTGAGTGTGGGAACTCCATCCTTCCACGACGTATACAGAAATATTCTGACCCTCGACTTAGCCTCGAACACGATCACTCGCGAATTCACGTTCGAACCAAACCCGATTTACGCCCAAGATTTGGATTTCAGGAGCTATTTCCCGCCGGATTCTTACAAATTTATCTAAACGTAAGACAAGGCCGCACGGAGGACACGTGCAACGCGCAGCCGGATACGACACAAACCGAACAAAACCCAATAAGAGACTTTTCTTTTTCCCCCGACCGACAAAAAAATGTTTTTATGGAATTCAGCTTAGCGTATTCTCCCTGCCCAAACGATACGTTCTTATTTTATCATCTCGCGCACGGAAAAGCGACCGACGACTTTCAAGTCAAAGAAGAACTCCACGACGTGGAAGAACTCAACCGCGCCGCGCTTGCCGCAAAATACCAAGCCACAAAACTTTCCTTCGCGGCGTATTTCTCCGTAATGGATCGATATTCCATTTTAGATTCCGGCTCCGCACTCGGACGCAACTGCGGACCGCTCCTCGTTTTCAAAAAAGGAAACAACCCTGGAAACCCCAAGGGCAAAAAAATTCTCATCCCTGGAGAATTGACCACGGCCAATCTCCTCTTGAAACTCTTTCTAAAAAACGACTTTCAACCGACGGCGATCCGTTACGACAAAATCATACCGCAACTTCTTTCCGGCGAAGCGGACTTCGGCGTTTTGATCCACGAAGAAAGATTCACATACGAAAAACAAGGGCTCGCAAAATTTCAAGACTTGGGAGAATGGTGGGAAGAAACGACCGGCAAACACATTCCGTTAGGCGCCATCGCGTTCCGAAGAGATCTCGAAAAAGAATGGAAGGAGAATTTCGATTCTTCCCTGAAACACAGCCTCGACCTCGCTTACAAAAATCGGGAAGCGACTTACGAATACATCCTAAAACATTCTCAGGATACGACCCGCGAAGTCGTGGACGCACATATCGGTCTTTACGTGAACGAATTCACACGTTCTCTCGGAACGGAAGGAAGAGACGCGATTCTCACCCTTTATCAAAAAGGCGTAGAAGCGGGATTTCTTCCCGCCGGAAAAGAAAAGAATCTTTTTTAAAAGAGAAAGATTTCGCCGGAACACCGAAGATACTTCAGGAGTTCCGACTTCGGCCTGAGGCCTTAACCTTTCAATTCCCTCACAATATCATAACTCGCATGAGATTGATTGAGAGTATAAAGATGAATTCCCGGCGCGCCCATTTCGAGCAGCTCCCTACATTGTTTCACCGTAAAGTTTAAACTTCTACGATAGAATTCTTCGGGACGATGTTCGACTTCCTGCAGATCCTCAATGAGAGAAGAGGGGAACTCACAACCCGCCAAGGAACGAAACCGTTCGATTTGAGAAAAAGAAGTGATCGGCATAATTCCCGGAATTACCGGAATCGTAATTCCGACCTTTCTCACGAGATTTAAAAAATTCTCAAAGATGGAATTTACAAAGAAAAGCTGAGAAACCAAAAAATCCGTTCCCGCTTCCACTTTTAATTTTAGATTGCGAACGTCTTCTTCCAATGTTTTTGCGTTCGGATGTTTTTCGGGATAACAACCGCCGCCGATACAAAAGTCCATTTTCTCGGAACGGATAAACGAGATGAGTTCCGTCGCGTTTGCAAAGCCGCCCTCGGTTTTTTTGAATTCGCCTTCGCCCCTGGGAGGATCACCGCGCAGCGCCATCAGATTGACGATCCCCGCGGAACGAATTCCCTTTAACGTTTCCAGAATTTGTTCCCGATTGGCGCCCACGCAGGTAAAATGAGAAGCCGTCGGAAAAGAATAATTCTTGGAAATCTCCGACGAGATCTGCACGGTTTTATCCCTTGTCGAACCTCCCGCGCCGTATGTCACCGTTACGAAGTCCGGATTCAAACGAGACAGTTCTTTTACCGTCTCCATCAACTTAGCCTCACCGTCCGGAGTTTTCGGAGGTAAGAATTCAAACGAATACACTGGCCCTTTTGCAGAGCCGTAAATCTCAGATATTTTTTTCATAAACTCCCGATTATTGAAAACAAAGAAGAATTTGGATCTGACCTCGTCCGCCTCGAAGAGGGGTTAAAGCCTTTCCAAACAAAGACCCCGGGCGCAAGGATTCCGCCGAAATTCGAACAGCATGACCGCCGGTCAAACCGGTCACGAGCAAACTTCCCGGTTGAATCGGATATGCCGACGCATCCGCATTCACCGTAACGACACCCGAAACCGCAACGAGCCAGTGGGCCCCGTCGGACGGAGCTTCGCTTCCGAACAACAACGCCGCCGATTTCACGGCGACGCCGATCGCATGTGTCGCGTTAGCCGTCTTCGCCTTTTGCAATCTTCCGTCTTCGCCCATTACCAAAATGTCGCCTTCGCCGATTACGTCGGATGGATTGATCGGGAAGAATCGAGCGATACAATCCGAATTCTTTCCTGTCGAAATTCGAACAGTTCCCGCAAACTCGGATTCTCCTTCGGCCAAAAACGCTTTGCCGGAACCGCTTTCTCCCAAAGAAGAGATCCCTTTTCCGGTCGCAAAAAGCGCGACTCCCGACCGAGAATGAAACATTCCGCCAAACCCGCGTTTGGCGAGACCCAAAACTCCGGCTCCGTCTTTTTCCGCCGAGGAAGAATCTCCTCTTACTCCGAACTTTTCTCCGTATCCGATCAGCCCCGCGTTTCTTGCCGAGCCTACGATTCCCGCGCCTTTTTCACTTTCGTTTTTGCCGTAGATCGGCGCGTGATTTTCGGGCGGAGGAGAAATGTTCGTATAAGCAGCTTCCGTGTTTCCTTTTACTCTTAAAAAGCCCGTATGAGAACTGAAATCATGATCCAAAGGAGCGTAGTCGTGCGTATGCGGCTTTGGGTCTCTTTTGTCGGACAACCTTGGATCGTCGGCAGAAACCACTTTGCCCGGAGCGTTGCTTCCAAGAGTTGCGATCTCTACGATTCCCGGATAAGAAGTCGTAGCGTTTCGAAGTCGTTTATCATTTCCTTGAACGACAAGACCTTCCTTTGATTCTCCCGACTGCGCCAACTGAACGATCCCGTAGGATTCTGCGGTGGCGATTTTTAGGCGTTTATCATTTCCCTGAACTGCGGATTCCGCAGAATCTTCTCCGCTTTTTGCAAAACGAACGATTCCCGGAAACTCAGTGTTCGCCTTTCGAATCCGAGGGTCATCCGCAGTCACAGCCTTGCCGGGTTCCGACGCACCAGGCTCGGAAAGAATCGCAAGTCCGTATTTTTTCGTTGTGGCGATTTTCAGTCGATCGTCGTTTCCTTGAACGACAACGCCTTCTTTGGTTTCTCCATTCTCCGCAAGTTCGACGATTCCAAGACTGGACACGGTCGCCGCCCGCAATCGATCATCATTTCCTTGAACGACTCGTTCCGCCCGATTTTCGCCATTCGATGCCAAGCGAACCAAGCCGTGCGCGAGCTCCGTAGAATGTTTGAGTCGTTTATCGTTTCCTTGAACGACGACTCCTTCTTTTTCTTCGCCGTCTCCGGCGAGTTCGACGATTCCTTTGTATTCGGTGGACGCGTCTCTCAACCGACGGTCGTTGGATTGAACGGCAACCCCTTCCGAATTCTCACCATCCACCGCAAGACGAACCAGCCCCGAACGCAATACGGTCGCATAGGGAAGGGGCTCCGCGGTCGGTTTATTGGTAAGATCGCTGAGATGCGGAGTCGCATACAATTCGAGCTCCGCGATTTTGGTTTGATAGAATTCCTGCGCCTTCTTTTCTTTTTGGCGAGCGACGAGTTTCAGATAACGCACGTTCGTCGGTAAAAATCTCCACTGATACCAAACCCCCGGTTCGGATAAGAATTGATTCTCTTCCAAAAGCTGATTCCAAGAAAGATCGTCTTCGCTGTAATATACGGTAAAACTTTCGGGAAAAAAAGTAGGATCGAGTTTCGGAGTTAAAAGTCGGAGCTCATTCACTCGGCTGATCGAACCCAAGTCGGTAAGAAAAAATTCTTCCGACGGTTTCGGATTTTCTTTCGATGCCCATCCGTAGTCGGGCCTTTGATCGATTAGATTTTCTTTGACCCAAAATCGATCCTGTTCGGAACTCACTTGGATCTTTACGATTCCCGAAATTCCAACCTCTAACTGCCCAATAGAAATCTTATATTTTCCCGCTCCGTCTCTTTCGGAAACCTGACTGATCAATTTTAAGAACTTTGCTTGAACCAAAGAAAAATTCCATTGACCCGTCTTCTGATTTAAACGCCTAAATCCCGTCTCTTGCAGAATCGGTTCCCATACGATTCCGTCGGTTGAAATTTCAAATCGAAACGTATCGGGGAAAAAGGCGGCCTCTTGTGAATTCGAATGAAGACGAATTTGATTGAGGCTCGAAATTCCATCAAAGTGTAATGTAAGCGCGGAAATTCCCGGAGAATCCTTCGTTTCGGAGTAGCGGAGCAGTTTTCCTTCTTTTAAATCGTAAGTCCCGGACGATTTGATTTCGCGGATTTTGATTTGACCGGGGTGGCTGATTCGAATTGATTCAGAGTTCATTCAAGATTTGTCCTGGTTTCTCTTTTTAATATTTTGCGGATGTAGTTCGGTTTTCTTCGGTTTTTGCGGAAAATATAACCAATATCGGAGGACGGATTTCCTCTGTGAAGTACTTTGCTATGATCATTCTCAAGGACTCCGGAACCGGGTCCAAGATGCAAAGCGTTCTTCCGTCCGGTTCCACTCGGACTCGTTCCAAGATTTCAACGCTGGACCGGGTCAATCGTTCTTTCGACCAATGTAAGAATCCCTTCCAAGTGGCTTCTTGTTCTTTTGGTCCTTCGTGGTTTTGATTAAATTCCGGCACGACGGCTTCGAGATCCGTTTTCATAAGATTCTTACAAATACCCTGTATATATCTTATATTTGCTTCCATTCCTCGTGCTTTGGCCTTTGCAAAAGCTTCCGACAAAATCGAAGGCCCGTATTTTTCTTCTAAATCCTCTAAACTTACATTCGTCTTTTTCTTTTGTGGTTCTTGATTCTGATTATTGGTTATGGTTATATTGATATGGTTTGGGTTTCCTTCTCCAGACCCCTGAGGACGCTTCTCCGACACCTCCGAGATTTCCCCGTTTCCACCCCCAGGGTGTCCAAAAATATACCCCTGCGGTGGAATTTTGGACCCTTTGTAGTTAAAGCAAAAGTAATAACGCGAGCTTGTATGCCCCGTTCCAGGTGTGACTTGAAGTAAACCCGCTTGGATAAGATCCCGTTTTCCTTGGATGATGGATTTTTTTGTTTTGAAGCCCGTTAGCTTCAGGAGAATTTCCGTGCTCGGCCAGACGGGCTTGAAATGCTGATCGCTAAATTTAAGCAGCACGAGATAGAGCGTCTTTGCCGCGGAAGATAAGCCGGCCCAGACACCCGATTCGATGATATCCGCAAAAAATTTGATGTATGGATAATGCTCGCCCATCTTCCTTTCGGGACCCTCCACTTAGGAAAGTACATTAATTTTAAGCAAAAATTCCGAAGGGAGTTGACATTATCTGACATAATGATACTTATGTCTCATCCAACAACATTCCTTCGGGAAAATCCGGCCCCTGGTTAGCCAGGGGAATTTTTTTGTTTCCGGATCCAGAAAATACGCCTTCGGCCCGAATCCTCTCGGATTTGAGCTTCGTACTATATTTCCGTTTACTATATTATGTCACATTAAACGACTCAATGCCGAGTTTGTCAACTCCATTGGTTCGTTTTCCTTGCTTTTTGAAAATTTCTTTTGCTAAGTACCTGTATGTACCTTTTTAATGTCGCTTAACAATATTATTAAACGACATTAAGGCGTTATACGGACTCGAATTTTTTGCGGAGTTCTTTTTTGACTAACTTAAGAATTTCGCCTAACAGCTCTTCGTTGTCCGAGCTGATTTGTATCAGGCCTTGTTTTTTCGTGATTTTGTATTCGGTCGATTTGGAACCGGAAGGTTTTGCGCTCGCAGGACTTGTTGTCTTAGGGGAGAATAAAGTATCTTCTTCTCGGTTGAATGACTTTGCGTCCTTGACGGTTTTGAGCGCGCCCGTTTGAAACAAATTTAAGAATTCGGAAAAGGTTCCTTTTCGGGAAGCGGCGACCGCTTGGATCAACAAGTTCTTGCTTTCGATTCCGGCGTCTTTGCAGAATCTCAATTCTTCCTTGGTTAGGTCCGAAATTCCCAGGAGTTCCGTCATGTAACTTCTGCTTTTTCCAAAAAGTGTTCCGAGTTCTTGGTCCGTATATTTGAACGATGTTTTGAGATGAGACATCGCTTCCACTTCTTCATAAGGGGATAAGTTTTCTCTTTGGAGATTTTCTATGATGGCAAGTCGAAACGTTTCTTTTTCGTCTCGGTCGAGAATTTTACATTCCACCTCGATCCACCCGAGTTGTTTGGCCGCGTGGTATCTTCTTTCTCCAGCGACGATTCTATAGTTTTCATCTTCGGGGTTTTGTTTTGTGACGATGATCGGCTGAAGAAGTCCGTCTTTGTCTAAACTTCTTGCTAAGTCTTCAACGCCTTTTTTTCGATCCTGTCTCGGCTGGTTTTCCGACGGGAGAATTTTTTCGAGGCGAATTTTTCGAACGGTTCCTTCCAGCTTTTCTGCTTGGAAGACATCCGCGAGCGAGCCTAGTCTTTTACTTTTTGAGCTCATTCAAAAACTCCTCTATGAACCCTTCGTATTCCTGCGCTTGTTTGCTGGTTTTGTTATATTCGAATACTGATTTTTTTGCGAGGTGGGATTCTCCAACCGCGACCCCGTCTGAAATGCTCGTCTCAAAAATTCGAAAGTATTTTGTTAAAACCGGAATGATCGTTTTTGTCAAAAGGGTTTGCGGCTTGAGTTGGGTTACCAGCGCGCCTAAAATTTCCAAATTCGGATTAATTCTTTTTTTGATACTCGTGATTGTTTGTTGAAGTCCCACGATTCCATCTACGGAAAATTTTTCCGCCTGAAGCGGGATGACTACGTAATTAGATCCCACCAGCGCGTTGATCGTAAAAATGGACAAACTGGGCGGGCAATCGATGATACAAAAATCCATTCCGTCAACGGCTTGAAGCGCATCCCTTAAAATATAAGGCGCGTCCACGGAACTTCCCGACAGGGTTTCCACTTCCGCTAAGTTCATCTTTGAGGGAGCTAAAAAAAGATTCGGTAGTTTTGTTTCGATCATGATTTCTTTGATCGTCATTCTCGAGTTAAAAACTCCGTGCATCGACTTGTCCAGAGTTTCCGGATTCGTAAAAATTCCGGTGGAATTTGCCTGAGGATCTATGTCGACGAGGAGGGTTTTTTTTCCTCTTCGTGCGAGCCCCATGGACAAATTGAGAGAGGTTGTCGTTTTTCCTTCTCCGCCTTTCTGGTTTGCTATGGATACAACTATCATGAATTCTACCTTATACTCTATTGTCGGACATCCGACATCGAATCCTTATCGAGACCGGATTTGATGGACGGAAATTTTGTTTTCGCGGGGGGCGATATCAAAGTGCGATTTTCGGTCTCGTTTCCAGATGGCTCTAAGGTTTTCTATCTTCAATCATTTATCTGAAATTGATGCTTTTTTCCTAAAAATTCTCCTTTGGGGATTTCGATGGTCGGACGTCCGACATTGCATCTGTACTTGGTTGACAGGATGCTTAATTTTAAACATCTTCCTTTTGTGCATCCGTCCTTATTCAATCTTTTGTTTTCGGAGAATTCTTCCCTTAAAAATAAAAAGGAAGAATTTGCGAACGCATTTGAAGAATGGGTTCGGATTTCCGGCGGGGTTTGCGGCGTTTTGACTTTGAGTTCCGACCGAGGAAAAAGTCTCGAGGAAGTTGCAAGTCTCGGATATAACGAGGACGGCTTTTTTTATTCTTTTTTGTCGAGGACGACCGGGAACTTGGATAAGTTGCGTCAGGGTTCCGACTTTTTCCCGACTTGGTTTTCATCCGCGGAGAACGATCTTTTTCATCCCGAAGCGGCTGGCTGTTTGGTCGCTGGGATTCGAGGAGATTCTTTTTTGGACGGGTTTTTTCTCGTCGAATTTTTGGACAAACCTTCGGACGCGGTTTTGGCTCTTTGGGCTTTGCTGACCAAAAAAATCTCGGAAAATTCTTCCCCAAATTTATCCATCTTGAAGGCGAATTCTTCCGCTCCGAACAAGCCCGATTTTGTTAAAAAAGAAGGCGTCGGAGAATTCTTAGCAGAAATCTGCGGTGTTCAGTTGTTGCCCGATTGGCTCCAAAGAAAAAATTCTTGGGTTCGAATTTTGGGACCTTCCGGTTCCGGAAAAAAATCTTTGGGCAAATGGTTTCATCGAAATCTAAATCCGGAAAAAGGAATTTTAGTGATCGGGTTTTTGCCCGAGCAGATTTCTAAGTTGGAAAAATCTCTGGAAGAATGGATTCGGATGACGAATTCCGGAACGATTCTGATCGAGGGCGCCGAGAAATTTACCTCGATCCAGCAGAAGTTCTTTTTTAAAATTCTTTCCGGCGGAGCCGAGAATGTTCGGCTTTTTTTTACCGAGAATTCGGGCGCTGAACCGACCGAAATTTTCAGACCGTTTCGGGAATTCTTGCTCCAAAGAACGATCGAAATTCCAAGTTTGTCCGAGCTGAATTCTTCCCAAAAGAATTTTTTGATTCGACTGATTTTGGAAGAACTGAAAGAATCCTTAGGCCGAGATGATCTTCGGTTGTCGGAAGAAAATCTCGAGAAGATTCTCCGTATGAATTTCGATAAGAATCTTTCGGGCCTGCGAAATCTTTTGGAAGAATCCATCCTAAGTTCCTCCGGTTCCGAAATCGGAATTCAGGATCGAAAAGAAGTTCGGGATCGGATTTTGACGATTCCGGATTCCGAGGATTTGGATCTTCGAAGGGCGGTCGAGGCGGTGGAGAGGCAAAAAATTCTCCTCGCGCAGAAATTATTCGGCGGAAATCAGATCCGAATGGCCCGTGCGCTCGGAATTTCCAGGGGCTCTTTGCAATATAAACTCAAACAATTGGAGATTGGTTAAAAGTGGATCTCGATTCTCTTTACGAAGAAAGAAAAACTCCCGGCGGATTTTTAGTAAAGGTTCGTCTTGCGAAAATGACCTACGTCGTTTTTACGCAAAAAGGGCCGGAAGTTCCTCGGGGCGCCAAAAATAATTCCATTGTGGTCGCGGTTCCTCGCGTCGTTTTTTTAGGGTCGGAATTCAATCTTTCCCATTTCCGTCTCGGAGAATTGAGCTTCGTAAACGTAAAACAAGGGAAACTCGTTATCCCGTATCAACATTCCAATTCCGGGAATGAGGTTCGCACTATTTTTTTAAACAGCGGAAGCGACTGCGACGTTCTTCCGGTTGTGGTTTATCATTTTCAGAATAACGAAGATTTGATCCGGTCCCGAGAAGAAGGGGTGGAAATGCACCACCTCGTTTTGGATGAATCGTATCCAAGACAGGATTTGATTACTTTGAAAATTCGTTTTCCGTCTTTGAACATGTTGATCGTTCGGAAAAAAGTCGCGGTTCATAAACCCGCCGAAGCCGCTCCGGTCGAAGGAAACAAGGGGAAAGAATCCGGGATTGTCGACTTCAACAAAGTCCGCGCGGCGGACATTATGGATTCCGGAAATCTGAATATTCATTCGGGGAACCCGGTTTTTTTGGCGCGGATTCATTTGCGGAGAATGGATCTCGAAAAAGTAAAACAACTTCTTTTGGACTTTCAACTCAAGCCGGAAGAGGTTTCGTTCATTCGAACTTTTTTTGCCGTAATGATTCGCAACGAATTTGAAAAAGACGAACTCAAACTGGCCAAACAAAAACTTCTCAACTTAGATGAAGGATTTCGTTTGGCGGAACTCATTCTTGAAATGAAAGTTCCCGAATTCGAGGTTGAGCTGGAAAAGAATTTCGGTCCGGAAATCGCGAGTATGTGTTATGCGCTTTTGGAAAAAGAACAAGACCGCGCCGAAGAAGAAGAAAAGGGAATTATTCTCTGGGAATGGAAGTTGAGAGTGAAGCGTCTTTTCCGTAAGAGCGCCTGAGAATCTGCTTAAAAAAACTCCAAAAAATACGAAAAAAAGCTTCCTTTTTCTCGAAAAACGGGCATATTAAAGAAAATTGCTATGTTTTTTCGAACAAAAACAAAATTTCTGGCACAGTTTTTGCTTATCGGCCTTTGCGGGTTCGGTCTGCAAACCGCCGTCTCCGCGTCCGAAAGTGAAACTTCGGAAGCCCGAGAAGTTTTTGTTCATCAAGCCGAAGTCGATCGAGTTTTGGTCGAACCGGTTTCGAATCTTTCTCCTTTAGATCAGGAAGATTTTTTTGTTTTGAATTCGAAGTCGGTTGTCGGAACAAAAATCAATCGCGTTGATGCGGCTCGAAAAAAAATCAAAGCGCTTCAAGAACAGGAAACTTCTTTTGTTTCGAGTAACCGGAGTTCCGACCTTTCCAAATTTCAGTGGGATCTAAATTGTTTTTCCGGAATGAGTCTGAATGATCTTGAGGATTCTTTTGTTTTTGTGGGAACTCCTGCTTTTAAAAATGCGTTAGGCTCCTTCGAAGACGGTTCAAAAAACTTTGCATCGTTTTCAGGCGAGAATCTTGTTGTTCCGGATTCGACCGAGGGCGTAGTTCCGACCTTCGAAAAAAACTGTCCTTTGATTTTTCTTTATTTTTCTCCAAAATTTTCTGCAAATGCAAAGATTGCGGCCGTTAGCTTTCTTGGGAGCGTCTTGGATTTCGCGATTTGGATCGGTTCGGGTGAGAATTCCTCAGGGCGGTCCTGTAGTTTGGATGAAAGTTCTAAGGAATCCTCCGTAGATTTGTGCTACCAACCGGAATTCTCGCTGAGGTCGGAACTACGTTCCACAAATGGTCAGGATCCCCCTAAGGCGAGCGTTGTAGATAACGCGGGAAGATTTTGGGGAGAAGAGGGCGGATTCTCAAATAGTAGCGTTGTGGTTTCCAACGATTCGAAAAGGACAGACGAGAAAATTTCTTCCGGTTATCCGACCTTAACGAGCGGTCTCAATTTTCTAAAAACGAATTCTAAGAAATTTGATTTCACCACTTCGAATTCGAAATTAACACCCAAGTATTTTTCTTACAAAACGTTCACGCGCGAAAATCTTCAAAACCCAAAAGTAACATTCGCGTTCTTTGATCCTAAAAGAATTCTTACGTAAAATTCTCTTCTTGTAGAAAATTCTAATTTTGTTTGTTTTTCAGCCTACGGTTGAAAATCTTTGTCCATGGCTTCCAAAGTGAAACGCTCTTCTTTTCAGAAATTGTTGAATGCAATGAAAAAGATGTCTCTCGAAGTAAACGATTACGAGATTTGCAAACGTCTCGAAACGATAATGATGACTAGTAAAGAAGACCTAAGCCAAGTGGTTGTAAAATCTCTTTTGGACAACCCGCTCGATTTTGACCCGAAAACACTGCCCGAACCTTACGGTCAGTACATCCGACACTTCGTATATATGGTCAAAAGAAACAAAAAGCAGGGGATTGATACGAACTTCGACGCACCTTCGGGAACAAAATCCGCTGAAAAACAAATCGCATCTGTCGTAGACCCGACAAAAGCTCCTTCCAAAAAAGCAAACTCCAAAAAGTCCGTAAAACGGTAAAAGAACCCTGTGCTCAGCACAGGGCGAAAATCAAAATTCGTAAATGCCTGGCATAGGTCAGATAATGCCTAAAAACAGATAAAACGTGCCCGTTTATTGCAAGATTTAGCCATTGCTCGGCAAAAGTAGAAATGCCTACTTTTAGGCATGGCCGGGTTTGGGCATTTCTTGTAAGCGTCAGGTTTTCTATGAGGTTGGCGATAGAATTTCGTTAGGAAAAGCAGACCCCTATATTATGTCTCTTCAGGAAAACTTGTCGCCTAAAATCAGGCAACTTAAGTCCGGTTTTACGGAATCGCTCCAGGTACGGATTATGAGCTAAGTGACATAATTTATATAATAAAACAGGCGAAAGTTCGAAGTTCGCCGTCTGCGCTTGAGTGTAGCCACTTTAAACGATGGAGATTTGCCGATGCCAAGACCCGATTTTGTATATAAATGCGAGGCTTAGTGCCGATCATAGGGCACAAAAAGAATTATGCAATGTAGCAGATCAAATTGGAGCAGAGCTTCTGTTTCGGAGAAAGAAGGACAGGATGCGGCTTTAAAGAAAGGATCGGAAGGAAAGAATATGCATAAATTAATGCCATAATGACATGTGTAGGAAAATTGCCTACTAATGCCAGGGAGACAGGAAAAAGGTTTTACGAATCTTCCTCGAAACAAAAGAATTGAGACCTTAGATTATGGCTGAAGTGATTAAATTGCGCGTGAAGTGCCACGCATGTTCTTATATGATCGAGGGCTCTGCCAAGTATGGGGCCGGGCATTATGTCCCAGAAGGCGTTGATTTCGAATTTGTTGCCATTGGAAAGATCGAAACGCCTAAAGGCAGGAGAGTAAAAGCTGAAATTTCAGCAAATTGTCCGAACTGTGGAGTGCGGAACAAGTGGACGATTTAGACAAAAATAAATGTTTTATAGTAATCTAAATATATTGATTAAAAATAATCCATTACATTACAAATCGATTAAAATTAGGCAAATATCATCTTCAGCCTTTTCCGCGCCCCTGAATTTCGTTAATTTGTTTTCGATGTTTGAAACGGCTGTTTCTTGTGAAATCGGCCCGGTTTCTCTGGATTCTTGGGTGAGCCAGCGATAGAATTCCCGATCGCCGAGCATTTTTTGATCAGGATTGTGTGTTTCAGGGATTCCGTCGGTAAAAATTGCGATTCTATCCCCAGGGGCAAATTTAATTTCTCGCTCTTTGTAGTCGAGTTTTGGAAAAATCCCGAGAACCTTTCCGCCGGGAGAAAGAAAACGGAGCTTAAAATTAGGCATTAATTGATTAAAAATAATCCCTTTATTATGCCCAGCATTGGCATATTTTAGAATTTTCTTTTTAAGATTCAGATAAATGTAGATCCCGGTAATGAAATTATCGTTTAATTTCCCGTAAACGTCATCGTTGAGTTTTCGCATCAGTTTACCGGGACGCTCCCAGTAACTGGAATTCTTCTCAAAACTCGTTTTCAAAGTATTGGAAAAAAGCGCCGCACCGATTCCGTGACCGGCGATGTCCGCAAGAAAGATTCCATACTCGGTGCCGGAAATCCGGCGGATCGTGTAAAAATCCCCGCCCACAGGAAGAACGGGTTTATAAAGAATTTGCATCTTAACCGGATCGTCCGGTCCGGGAAGATCCGCGCGGAACGATTTTTTCTGAATTCGTTCCGCTTGTTTGAATTCTTTTTCGAGATCGAGCTTTTCCTTGAGAACGCTTTCGTGTTCTAACTGCCGCGTATTGAGCAGTTCCTCAAGACGGTTGGAAATCACGGCGTGGAGATTCTGAATCAAGGAATCGGATTCCGAGCCGAGAATCTCCGTGGAGATCAGATATTTGAGGCGGTTTTCCGACCCGATTCTCCTCAAAAGATGAAACTGAAAATTCTTTTTAAGAAGTAGCTCGGCCTCGTAAATCTGCGAAAAATTCAGACCGGAACTTTCGGGAGAAAGAATTCTTTCGATCACCTGAGCCGGATTTTGATACGTAAAAGGACGTTCGGAAGTGAAAGAATAGAGTTTCCAGCGATAAATCTGGAACGTATCCACCACCCTTTGCAGGTTGAAAGTCCACGTTTTGGCGAGCCCTTGAAACCACGATTCCAAAAGGGAAACGCGGGAATAATCGCGGCCCGGATGTGGTCTGTGATAGTTTCCGAGTTCTTTTAAAATCGAGAGAATCTCCCTATGGATCGGCGTTAAATCGGGAAACGAAGCGTTTACGAACTCTGCACCGGAAAGAATTTTTTGAAGAGAATAAACCATGTCTTCGCGAAGAATCAAAAACATCGCGTGTTTCAGATCTTCTCGATCGATCTCTTGCAAAGGATTGGAATCCTTCGATCCGAGAAGTTTGAGTTTGGATAAGAACATTTCCACTTCGAAACGCAATTCTTCGGACATCGAATCCGGGATTTCCGAGATCGCTTTTTGAATCGAATTCAGGATTTCGTTCGATAAATCTTTCAGATTCTTTTCTCCTTAAGAGGTTCGTTGAATCGAAAAACGGCTGGAGGATTTCCGTTTTGCGGGAATTCTGGATTCGGACGCAGTTTCGACTTCACAATGAATTTTACGACTCCACAATACTTTCTTTTTTTTGCAATCGTTTGGTGCGTTCGATGGATTCTCGCGGCGATTTATCCGAAGAAGAATTCTTTCGTTCTTTATTTTTTACTTTCGGTCAGTTACTTTTTTTATCTTTCTTGGGATTATCGTTTCGGCGCGTTGATTCTTTTTACGACGGTCTTGGATTATTTCGTAGGACTCGGTATAGGCGCGCAAAACGCGCTCGGCGAAAGGGAGAATCTTCGCGCTCGAAGAATTCTTCTGTTTCTTTCCCTGTTCGGAAACTTGTCCGTGCTCGGATTTTTTAAGTACTTCCACTTTTTTACAGATTCGTTTTTCGCTTTGTTTCATTCTCTGGGTTGGAATATTTCCGCGCCCGCGTTGAAGGTGATTTTGCCCGTTGGAATTTCGTTTTATACGTTTCAGTCCTTGAGTTATTCGATCGACGTTTATCGAAAACAGATCGAACCCGAACGGAATTTTCTGCGATACGCCCTATTTCTTTCGTTTTTCCCGCAACTCGTCGCCGGTCCGATCGTGTCCGCGAGAATTCTTTTGCCCGCGCTTCGCGATCTATTTTCTTGGAAGAACGTTCCTCTTCGGGAAGGAATTTGGCTGATACTTTTGGGATTCGTGAAGAAGGCGGTGATCGCGGATCGAATCTCCGTGATTTCCGACTTCGCTTATCAATTTCCGGAAACGGTTTCTTCGCTCTTTGCGTGGATGGGCGTATTCTCTTATGCGATTCAGATCTATTGCGATTTTTCTGGTTATACGGACATCGCGATCGGTTCCGCTCTTCTGTTGGGAGTTCGTTTGCCCGAGAATTTTAGGCTTCCTTATACCGCGTCGAGTTTTTCGGATTTCTGGAGAAGATGGCATATCTCCCTTTCCGGTTGGTTGCGGGAATATCTGTATATTCCGCTCGGAGGAAATCGAATTACGGGATGGATCACCTATCGGAATCTTTTGATTACGATGTTGCTCGGCGGGCTTTGGCACGGAGCCAGTTGGAATTTCGTAATCTGGGGATTTCTGCACGGGATCTTTTTGGCGATGGAAAGGTGGTTTCGCGACGCTGTACGTTTTCCCTGGGAAAAAAATTCGGGTTTGGATCGAAGTTTAAAATTCCTATATCAGATTTTTGTAATTCTTTCCGTATGTTTGATTTGGATTTTTTTCCGCTCTAAAACCTTCGAAGGGGCCGCGGGGCTTTTGACGACGTTATTCTCCTTTCGTTCGGGAATCGAACCCACATATACGATGCAGAGTCATTTTTTGACCGTTTTATTCTTTATGGGTTTGGCGACGTGGATCGGGAAAAAGGAAGAATCTTCCGGATCTTTCTCCTTTTTTAGGGAGAATCTTCATTGGGCGATCTTTGCGTTTTTAAGCGCGCTCGGTTTTATCGTCGGAGTTGTTTTGACCGTGGAAACAAAACCCTTTCTTTACTTCGTTTTTTGAAAGGGTTTGCGTAAGGCTTCTCGGATTTTTTGAGAATCCTCGTAGAAGTAAAATTCTTTCGAGCCGCATTGCGTTTTATCGGAAGGTTTTCCGTAGACTTCCAGAATCCGATCTTCTCCTAAACCTTCGGTGAGAACCGCGATCGTTCCCGGATAATCCTTGAGATACCATTCTCGGTTGGAAATCGTATGCGAACCTTCTAATGTTCCATAGGCGACGTGAACCGCGGGGATTTTCGTTTCGGAAAAAACTCGAATTCTTTTTGCGTTCCAGAAATCGGAGACGACCAGAGAAATCGGTCGATTTTTGGCGATTTTGTCCACACAGGACGCTTCCTGTGGTATCGTCCGGAAAAGTCGCAAAAGCGCATTTTCGGGGTTTTCGGGAGATTTTTGTCCGAGGAACCAGACGGAAAGAAACAAAACGAAGATGGAGAGAGTTAAACCTCGTTTCGGAAAACCCGCCACAAAAACGAGAAAGATCGGACTCAAGATCAAGGCCGGTGCCGCATAACGTAGGCTGTATTCGTCGATGTATGTTCCGGTCAGAATGGGCGCAAACGTTAGAATTGCAAAAAAGAAAAACAAAAACGAAGTCGATTTCGTTTTATACATTCTTGTTAATGCGAAGAAGAGCGCGATCGTAAGAATCGAAATCAAAACCGCCGGAACCGGAATCGCCGACGCACCCCCGGAAGAAAACCAAACCAAAGCCTCGTCTTTAAAACGGGAAATATCTCGAACGATTTGCGCGAAGGATAAAACCGCCGGAATTCTTCCCGATTTTTCGATGAACAAAAACGATTTAAGAATCGAATGAAGGATCAAACCTATGATCCCCGCGACCAATAATCTCTTGGAACTTTCGGGAAAGAAACGTTTCCATACGGAACCGGCAGAATCTCGGTGTAAAAATCCGGCTAAAATTCCGGGAATCACAAGTTCCACAAAAAGGATCCGATCAGACGCGATCGTCAACGCGATCCAAAAAGACAAGATCCATACTTCACGTTTTTTGAATGTTTTGGAAAGCAAGGGCCAGGCATATAAGGTCACCAAAAAGGCGCTCGCGTGTATGGAAGGAAGAAAGAGAATATAAAGAGTCGGGAAGTTTTTTGCGGCTAAGAGTAAAAACGAAATCGAAACCAGAACCCAGGATTTTACGCGACGCGCTTCTTTGCGGGAAAGAGGTTTTCTCTTTTTTTCTTCCCGGAGATAAATCCAAAAACGTTCCGTCAAAACCGTAAAGAGAATCGTTTGTAAAAACGCGAAAACGACGAGCGCTTTCCCGGCGCTTCCGAAGATCCAAAGGAGAATGGAAACGATCGGAAAGTCCGGAAAAAAATACGGAGAAGGAGTAAAGGACCAGAATAAAAAATTTCCTCCGTCTCGGAATACGTCGAGAGCCACGGTCGGAATGTAGAGAATGTCCGAGTTGAGATAAATTCCTTCGGGGCTGAACGCGAGGGAATACAATAAGGAAATAAAAAATAGAATCAGGCTTAGAATGTATTTCAACGTGGTATCCGAAACGCCGCGAACCGCAACGATGTTTTCTTGAGTTTTCTTTATGCAAGTTTCTTCGGGTTGAAGTCAAGACAAAGCGGAAAAGAAGTTCCTGGACAAGCCCCGCAATTCTGGAAATTTGTAGCTTCAGAGTTTTGAAACAGAGGAAGACGACTTTGCAACAAAAGGACAACGCGGATTTGAAAAACAAAAAGCCCGGACAAGTCGGTCACGGCGCGCTTTTAGTCGCCGGAATCCTCGTATTATTCCTACTCGATTTTCTTTTTTTTAGGATTCTGATCTGGAAGGTTCCGAACGAATCCCCTTGGAGTTCCAATCACTTCTATAATTTTTTATACGAATACTTTTCGCTGAAGGAAAAACAAAAACGTCTTCCTCGGATTTTGATCGTGGGCTCGAGTATCGCTCATTATTCTTTCGATCGAGAATCCTTTCGAAAGGAAATTTTGGAAAAGACGGGAAAGGATACGGAAGTGGAATTTCTTTCCTACGCGGGAATGACTCCTTTGGACGCGTGGCTTTGCCGTAAGAAGATCGTGGAACTCGAACCCGACTTCGTCGTATTTCCGATTAATTTTATCGATTGGAGATTACACCGCGCGTATTCTTTGAACCCGGAATATAAGAACGAAACGATCGATCGTGAAATTCTTCTTTTGGACGCGCTGAATTTTTTTGAGGCCCCTCAGTCCCGTTTTATCTTTCCGTTCGAAACGGCTCTTGAATTTTTTTCCGAACTCGGATTTGCGAAAACGAGCGAATATCTCGCGGCGTCGGTGTTCGGATTTTACGGATATAAGGATGTTTTTTGGAAGAATCTTCGTTCTCTTTACGATCATCGGTTCGGAAGAAACACGAGTTATCACGGTTACAACGGGGTTCAAATCCGGGAACGAGTCACTTCTCTCGGATGGACCGGCAAAAATTTTTCCTTTCGACCGACTCCGGGAATGAAAAAAAACGGATTTCTCGTTCAGATCGTTCCGGAAATTCTTTCCTCGGGGCCTTTGAAAATCATATTCAAAAAAAAGAATGCGATTCAGTCGTTTACGTTTTCGGAACCGGGATGGAAAAAGATTCTTTTTGAAGAATCCTTTTTGTCGGAAGACCAACGCGCTCCCGATCTGTCGTCGGAGGATTCGGATGGGACGGTTTTTGCCGAACTTTCCAATACCTGGGTTCCTTTTTACGCGGAAGGCGAGAATAAGGATTGGAACTACGACCGGCTGGGAGTTCGTCTTCAGCAAACTTTCGGGACGGATATTCCCCGAAACGGCATGCAATACACGAGGGAAGAGCGTCTCGAGGATTTGCGTTACTTGAATATGAGTGATTTGGAATATTCTAAATACTTTAACTTTAGGCTTTTGGACGATTATGCGCAAAGGCCGGGAATCGGTTATCTGATCGCGCTGAGGGACGCGAAGTTTCGGATCAAGGACGAGAAGTTCGTTCCGGTTCTTCATTTCGAATATCTGCAGAAGTTCTCCGGATTTTTGCGCGAGAAAAAAATTCCTCTCTGGATCGTGAACAATCCCGAAAATCCGATCAGCTTGGGCTGGTATCAGGATTCGAATTGGTATCGGGATCATCTTTCTTTCTTGCAAGGGCTTGCGGGAGACGAAGTTTCGTTCAGCGATTTACGGAATTCTCTCTCGATGCAAGACTTCAGCGATTATCATCATTTTACCTTTCCGGGAATGATGAAGATGAGTTCGATTTATGCGAAAGAATTCGTCAAAATTTCTGAAAGACAAAGGGCCAATCCTTTAAAACCTTGATAAACAAGCCGTATTCGGCCAAATAACAAAGATTGTGAGGGCGGGTTTTTCCGTTTAATTAAAATTATGAGCAGGGTCAAAGTTGCCGTTTTAGGCGCCACCGGTTCCGTAGGTCAGCGATTCATTCAATTGCTGGATAATCATCCGTACTTTGAGGTTACACACCTCTGCGCTTCCGAGAACAGCGCGGGCAAGACGTACGGTGATGTAATGAAGACGAGATGGAAAATCTCCTCCGAAATCCCCGCTTATGCAAAGAATATCGTCATTACAACTCCCGATCCCGATAAAACGAAGGGTGTCGCATTAGCATTTTCCGGTTTGGACGCGAGTATCGCGGGCGAAGTGGAAACGAACTACGCGAACGCGGGAATTCATATCATCTCCAATTCCAAAAATCATAGAATGGACCCGACGGTTCCTCTTCTTTCCGCGGAAGTGAATGCTTCCCATTTGGATGTTCTGACTTCTCAGAAAACCAAAGGAAAAATTATTACGAACTCGAACTGCACCATCATGGGCGTTACGATTTCTCTCAAACCTCTTTATGATCGTTTCGGAATCGAATCCATTATGCTTTTTTCCATGCAGGCGATCAGCGGCGCGGGTTATCCCGGCGTTCCTACGATGGATATTTTAGGAAACGTGGTTCCGCATATCGGCGGCGAGGAAGAAAAAGCGGAGATCGAACCTCTGAAATGTTTGGGTAAAGTGGAGAATGGTAAAATCGTTCACGCCGATTTCCCGATTTCCGCGCATTGCAATCGTGTTCCGGTTTTCGACGGTCATACCGTTTGTGTTTCGGTTAAATTTAAAAAGAAACCGACTCAGGAAGAAATTCTTTCCGCTTGGAAAGAATTTTCCGGCGAACCTCAGAAGTTAGGACTGCCTTTGGCTCCGAATCCTCCGATTCTTTATAGAGAAGAAGCGGACAGACCTCAGCCGAGATTGGATCTCGAAACCGGAAAGGGAATGACGACCGTGATCGGACGTTTGCGTCCCGATCCGATCTTCGATTGGAAATATGTCGTCTTGAGCCACAACACGATCCGTGGAGCGGCGGGAGCGGCATTATTAAATGCAGAACTTCTTTACAAAAAAAATTTCCTTGGATGATACTGTCATTCCATGTTGGAACCTCAGTCTCCTGAACTCAAAGTAGCGGATTATAATACTGCATTGCAGTTGACTCAGTCACTTGAGTCCAGGGGCGATTTCCAGTACAAGGGAATTCACAAACTTCTGCTCGTAATCGGCGATTGGACGGATAAATACGTAGCGAACAAAATTCTTCCCAACGCCGATCAATTAGCGAGAGAATTGAATCTTGAAAAAGACAAGATTCTCCAATATCTCAAAGAACTCTGCACGAAATACAATCCTCCGATCGTGAAAAAAATCTGCATGGTGGATTTTAATCCGACCGGAGACGCCTCGGACGGAAAGATCGAATCCTATCTTCGATTGAATCCCGTGTTTGCAAGGCCGCAACCGACGGACGCTTCGACAAGTCATCGATATGTGGACGGGGTAAATCTCACCACGTTTTCCTCGATTCAACGTTGGGCCAAGGAAAAGAGGGTTTTTCCCGGCAAGGAAGAATTTATTAAGCGAATTCATTCCGCGATTCTCGAAAACAAACTCACGGATACGTACGCTTCCACCGAAATCGGAAGTCTGTTCAACGATCCTTTGGACGTTACTCCCGGTTTAAAGCAGGTTACGGTGAACATTCATCTCAAACCCGTTCTCAAAAAACTGGTCGAACAAAAAACACTGTTCTTTTTCAGAAACGAACAAGCCCTCAATCCGGGCAATCGCTCCGTTTTTTATTACAACGTTCAGGAAGAGATTCTCGCGAGAATCGAAGCATATAAGACTTTTCTAATGGATCGTCTCGTGCCCGAACTGCAGAAGATCGGAGCCGTGAGCGCGTTGACAGCCGAGGAAAAGGAAAACACCCGAACCTTGGTCAATTCCATTATGCCTTATCTGAGTCCCGCCTACGGCGATCAAAAAACCGCCATGGAAGAACTTCTGGCTCTCATTCACTTCGAAGAGGAAGACAAGGAGAAAAAGGAAAAGGAAGAGAAGAAGGTCAAACTCAACGAAATCCTGGATTATATCAAATCGGCGAACCGTCTCGTGGATCTGAACTTTCTCCGCTTTCGAGGACAACAGATCGAAGAGGACATACGCGCGCTCGTCGCCAATCACGAACAGATTCTTCACACCGAGTTCGCTGACAAAAACGCTTTGTACAACTACGTTCTCCATAAACTTTCCGTCGCGGGCGCGATCGAAGCCGCGAGAAAAATTTTCGCTTCGACCGGAAACGACAACGAGATCCGAATTCTCGATCGAATGAAGATCAAGGATTTCTTAGATAACCGCGAGGCCGCGGCCGCTTTCGATAAACTCGAATTATCCAGTCTGTTTAAATATCTTCCTTTTTTTACGAGGCTTTGGAGAAACATCTTCGGAAACGCGACCGTTCATAAGTTCGAAGCGGAACAGATCCGCGCACACAACGCGGTCGAACTCAACAAACGAGTCATCGAAGCGCGCACCAAAAAGATTCAGGAAGACGCTTCCAAACTCGCCGAAAAACGGGTTAAGGAAAAAGAAGCAAAAGAACTCGCGGAGAAGAATGCGCGCAAACAAGCCGCGGCTCAGTCGAAGGACGACAAAATTCCTTCGGCTCCGGTTCACAAGGAAGTCGATCCGCAAAACGCGAAACTTCTGGAACGGGTTCTCGATATTCTGGACGATTATTGGTCGAGCAGACAATATCCGGATCGAAACATTCTTCTTTACGAGATGGACGGAGAGATCGACGAGGAAGGTCTGATCAACTTTCTCAAAAAATTCGGGAAGAACGAAATCTTCTCCTTTATGGTGAGAAATCAGGAAGAACGATATACGTTTCCGATTCTCATCACCAGACGTTATCTCAAGAAAAACGGAAGGGACTTGATGGAAAAGTCTTCCTCGATCATCAACGAACAAAAAGACGCGAGTATGCCCGATCAGGATTTGTTCGACTTCTGTATTTCTCTCGACGATTTTCTGAAGAAAACCCTGCCTAAAATCTGATTCCAGATTGTCCTGAGTCCCGCTCTCCCGAATAAAGGTACTACATGAAGAGCGAATCCTCCGTATTTAGAAAAACCAAAATCATCTGCACGATCGGGCCCGCGACCGCCGATAAAAAAATGATTCAGGCTTTGGCCGAGGCGGGGATGAACGTGGCGCGTTTGAACATGTCCCACGGGAATCACGACTTTCATAGAAGTATCATTCGCAATATTAAGGCTCTCAATAAGGACGTTCTGAAAAATCCGATCGCGATTTTGTTGGATACGCAAGGTCCGGAGATCAGAACCGGAGATCTTCAAGTGGATCATCTCGATTTGAAGGTCGGAGAAACGTTCACGTTTCATATCATTCCCGGAGAAGAATCCGAAGAACAATCCGTGTTCGTAAACTACAAGGACATCGTGAAGGATTTGAAAGTCGGAGATCCGGTCACAGTGGACAACGGACTCATCAACTTGGTCGTGGAAGAGATCAACGATTCCGCTTTGAAGTGCAAGGTTCTCGACGGAGGAAGACTCGGTTCGAGAAAACATATCAATCTTCCGGGGATTCGGGTCAATCTTCCCTCGATTACCGCAAAGGATCATAAGGATATTCTTTTCGGACTCGAAGAAGACGTGGACTTTATCGCTCTTTCCTTCGTACGTTCGGTCGAAGACATCAATCAGTTAAAACAAATCATAGAAGAAAACGAAGGCCACGCGCAGATCATCGCGAAGATCGAGGATCAAGAAGCGGTTCGGAATATGAAAGAGATCGTCGCCGCGTCCGACGGCGTGATGGTCGCAAGGGGCGATCTCGGCGTGGAGGTTCCGATCGAAGAACTTCCGATTCTGCAAAGAGCCATCATCAAAGAATGCGCGCTCAGAGGAAAACGTGTCATCGTCGCGACCCACCTTTTGGAATCGATGATCAACAATCCTTCTCCCACGAGAGCGGAGGTGACGGACGTAGCAAACGCGATCTACGAAGAAGCGGATGCGATCATGTTGTCCGGCGAAACCGCGGCAGGAAAGTTTCCGGTTCGTTGTGTAGAGATGATGGACAAGATCGCACAACGTGTCGAGAAAACGGGCGGTGTGGATTACGTTAAGGATAAGATTCCTCAGGACAAAAAAGAACAGATGGCGAGATCCGCTTCCGAACTTGCGGATTCTTTAAAGTGCCCCGCGATCATCGTCATTACGAGAAGAGGAACGACCGCGCTCAACGTCGCCGGTTTTCATCCGCATTATCCTTTGATTTACGCGTTTACGAATATGACCACGGTTCGCCGTAAGCTATGGCTGACCCGCGGCGTGATTCCGTATCGAATCGACTTTTCCAGAGATCCCGAAAAGACGATTCGACTTGCGATCGAAACCCTAAAAAAAGCGGGGAGAATCGAAGATGGAGATCAGGTCGTGATCTTGTCGGATATCATCGCGGGTGAAGATCGAGTCGAAACGATTCAGATCCGGGAAGTGAAAACGTATCCCGCGGTGGACGCTTCCGACGTTTCCAAGTAAGGAAGAAGCCTCGCGTTTCGAAACGGCTCAATTTCGTTGAAAGAAAAGCCGTTGAATCTGAAATATCGTCTAACGTATCGTACGATCGTCTCACGTTCCCGAATAGGTCGAATACGCCTTTTCGAATTTTTTGTTCTTCAGGTCGTTTCGATCGATCCAAATATGAAAATGACCTTCTCCGATTTCGGAATGAAAGATTAGAATTTCTGAATTCTCCTCCGAAGTTGAATCGGCGTCGTTGTTCGAATTGTATTTTTCCTCATGTTCGTCTTCTTCGTTCTCTTCTTCATCGTCTTTGAACTCTTCGTCGTTCATAATTTCGTCTTCTCCCTGCCAAAACAAGGGTCTTCCGAAAATCCGAAGGCTCGGACTCCAAGTCGAAAGTTCCGCGTTTAAGATTTTCTTCAACTGTTCGTAGAGATCTTCGGGAAGAGCCTTTGCGATCGTTCTGTAGTCGTATGCGTCTCCCGCCACATAGAATAAAAATTGAGGACTGAAGGAAAGTCGATACGTTACGTCCCTGTATTCTTCCAAGTAGTATTCCGCTTCGGGAAGAGAATCCTCGTTCGGATAATCGACAATTTTGAGTTTGTCGATCGGACCTTCGTGGAATTTCACGATGAATTCTCCCTCTACCGTATCAAAAATATAGAATATTCCATTTTCAGGAAATAGGTTTTCGATGTCGTATTTTTTGAAATCGGTGAGATTGAGTTGGGCAAAGAAGTAGGTTTTCGCCGGCCAGAAGCCCGCGTCGGGAAGATGGGGAAGTCCTTTGATCTTGGAGGCTCCGAGTGGAATTTTTTCTTCGGAGGTTTCTTTCTCTTCGATGTCTATGTAGTAACTTAATGCTTTGGAAAGAATTTTCGGAGTCACTTTTTCGTCGTCTCCGAAGTAGATCGAAGAGGATCCGTCGTAGTAAGTCCCTTCCGCGGGAATCTGATCCAAAAGACCTTCGGGATAAGGATATTCGAGAACGAGTTTTTTCGCTTTGGAGATGGGATTGCTCATGGATTTCCTTTTGTTTGTTTTTATAATTCGAAAACGTTATGCGCCTTACGAACAAACAATCAACAAGGATGCAAGCGAAGTATTGAGCCGGAAATGTAGGAGTTCCTACATTTTGACGCGGGGAAAAGGGGTTGCGGAAAGTGTGTTTTTCTGATAAGGGAGATTTTATCGGGATTTTCTCCCACAAGCCCGCCACCGCCACCCAATTCAGGGTGGGGCGCCGCCGTTTCACTATAAGATCAACTCGAACAGAATTCTCTCTGAGGACCGCATTCTATATAGGAGTTCCTACAAAAGTTCGATCGACTAAAGTTCCTCGGGCGGATCCACGTTATCCGGAACCTTGAGAAAGGATTGTAAAAATTCTCCCATGCCCAGTTTTTCCAAAGCGTCCACGATCATTCCCGTATAATTGATCGAAGACTGGAATTTTTCGAACTCCAAACGCACTCTCAGTTTTTGAATGTGAAGATAGAGTTTCAATTCTTCCATGCTCATATCGGAAGGATCCTTTCCTAAAAAACGATCGCTTCCGTCGAAAGGATTCAGATCCGGAAATTCTTTCATGAACGATCCTTGATCTTAAGAGAAGAAGCGGCCAACCAAAGGAAGATAACGGAGAGAAAAAAACTGGCGCCGCCCGTTCCGAGACTTGCGATGAGAAAATCCCCTCCGGAAATTCTATACAAGAATACGAATAACGCTCCCAATAAACCGAACGAACCGAACGCGAGAAAGAACAAACCGATCTTGAGAAAGATGTAGGCTTGGATTCCCGCTTGAAATCGTTTTGTTAAGAATTTTTGACCGTAGAGAAGTAGGGTTTGGAAGTATTCCAGAATGGAATCGACCAAAGAGAGGAAATGCGATTTGAGATCGTTTCCTCTTTTCGTATATTCGTTGTCATACGATTCCTGCGAGGAATCCTGTTTTCTTTTTTTTGCCATCGGTTCCCGGTGGATGATTATTTTCTGCGGATCAGCATTCCGACAAGAAGCCCGAGTCCGAGTCCCACTCCGAGTCCGATCAACGCCGCTTTCTGAGGATTTTCCTTGATGTAGGTTCCGGTTTCATCAATAATTTGTTTCGCCTTTTCGGACGTGTCCCCGGAGATCTGTTTGATCTTTTCCTTGAGATCGGAAACGTGCTCCAAGTATTCTTCGCGGGCTTTTCCGGTAATTCTTTTCGCTTTGTCTTTTAAGGATTCTACTTCTTCATTGAAATCTTCCGCTCTGGATGTCATGGATGATTCCTCCCGATTCTTTTTGTAAGTTTTCCATCTGTGGAATCAACCACTTTCGCCGTTCCGGGATTAGGTTTTTCTCTCGAATTTTGGAGTCTAAATAAAAGAATGGAAGAATCCATTCCAGAAAAGGCGGAATGACCGGAACCTTTCCGTTCGGAAAAGAATCGAACGAAAACGAACCTTCGTTCCCAAGTGAAAATCTTTCGCGTAACAATCAATCCTAAGACCAGGACAAACGTATGAATTGGATCAGCAAGCTGGTTCGTCTGAGAAGACGTCAAAAGCAAAGAATCTTCAATAAGGCGTATCGCCAAGCCCTGAAATTGATGAAAAGGGAATTCAAAGCCGAAAGGGATCGACATCTTCAAGCGGAGAAGGAACTCGAAAAGTATTATAGAAAAGACGTGGATACCGAGGCAAAAAAGACTCGGAAGAAAATCCAGGAATTGGACAACTTCAAACTTCTTCTCGAAAGAAGGGAGATGGAATTGGATTCCAAGATCGTATTCTTGAACGAGCAACTTCAAAAGATCGAAGAGCTCAAAGCAAGAATGGACGGCGCGGTCAATCTTATGGCGAGAGCAGGATCACTTTCCAACGGCGCGGTCGACGACGCGGAAAAAATCAAACAAACCCTCAAAAAGGTTTTCTAAGTTTTTATGAACTCTTCGGAACTGAACGATCTCAAGGAAAAGATTCCTTCGGGATGGGAAGTGCGGTTCCGAGAAGAGGCTCCGTTCTTATCAAAGACGTATTCGTTTAACGATTACTTAGGCGGTGTAAGGTTCGTCGATTCGCTCGCGGATCTCGCAGAAAAAATGGATCATCATCCGGACATTCTTCTCGTGTATCGAAAAGTAACCGTGGAAATTTTCACTCATTCCAAAAAGACGATCACCGATTTGGATCTTCGTTTCGTTCAAGAAACGGAGAAGGTGTTTCATTCGTAAATCGCGCTGGTATTTGTTTCTTAAAAAATCGACGCATCGTCTTCGCTTAACAAAAAAGCCCGGTAATGAACCGGGCTTTTTACTTTTGAACTCAATAAAATGCCTCCCTGTAAGGAGCATCCGAGTTCGCTTTATAGGGCTCGTTTTTTAAACGGAAATCAATCGGGGATTACGATATTGTCGTAGTTGTCCGTAAAACGATAGCCGATTCCCCAGATCGTTTCGATCCATTCCGGTTGTGCGGAATTCTTTTCGAGTTTGGAGCGGATTCTTTTTACGTGAGAATCGATCATTCTTTCAAAGCCGTCCCACTCCATTCCCCAAACCGCTTCGAGGATCATTTCTCTGGAAAAAACCTTTCCGGGAGAAGCCGCCATCAGTTGCAGAATATCGAATTCTTTTCGGGAGATGTTTACGATGTTGTCCTTAAGGGTCACTCTTCTGCGGACGGGATCGATCTTCAAAGAACCGCGGATGATTTCCCCGCTCGCGCCTACGTTCGGTTTGATTCCCGCTTTTTTGTCCCATCTACGAAAAAACACATCCACTCTTGTTTTGAGTTCTCGAGCGGAAAAGGGTTTCGTAATGTAATCATCCGCGCCCAATTCCAGTCCCATAATCCTGTCGATTTCTTCGTTTCTTGCCGTAACGATGAAAATCGGAGTGTTTTCGTCGTTGCGTCTTACCGTTCTGCAAACTTCGATTCCATCTATGTCGGGAAGGGAAAGATCTAAGATAACCATGTCGGGATGATTGGCTTTGTAGAATTTGAGACCTTCTTCGCCGCTCGTTTGAAGAGTAGTTGAGTAGTGCGCCGAATCCAAGGATTTTCGGATTAAATTTCCGATATCCGGATCGTCTTCGATGACTAAAATTGTTTTCATTACCAAGCCCCCGTTAGAGATTAGAGGATAAAATTACCTTATCTGCAACAGATAAAACCGATGAAATGTTAATAAAGGAATTTTTTTTATTCGCCACAATTTTACCAGATTCTCAAGCGAATCATGAATTCGAGAATTCGAGTTTCTTCGACGAACGATGATAAAACTATGGTTTGTGGTAATTTATAATCAAATATTATATAAGTTTGAAAGTGTGTAAAAAATTATGAGCAACGCGTTGTCTTATCCGCTCACGTGGGCGATTCTTTCGGTGAACGAAGACGGTCTCGATTCGGAGTCCGTTACTCGTCAATTGGACCTCAAGCCCGATTTTAGTACTCCGAGAGCCGCGACGGACAAGGAAGGAAAACCACTGAGCTTCGGTCATTGGCAGTTGCACTCGACGTTGGACGCGCAAGCTCCATTAGAAGATCATATTCTTCAAATATTGGAAAAGGTTCTTCCTTCCCGGCACAAGGTGAAGGAGTTCGCGGTGAAACATCCTCTTTGTATGTATGTCTCGGTCGAGTTCTCGGATTATTCCCAAAAGGAAACGGAGATTTCTCCGAAGCTTCTTCTTCTATTGGGAAACTTAGGAATCAAACTGATCTTTCAACCTTGGAAGAGGGACGAAAAAAGAAGACGTTCAGAAGATTAGAATGGCTTTGTCCATTCTATAGAATTGGATCAGCTTCTTAAACGAGGCGCTGGCTCCGGAGATCACCAAGGTTCTGTTTTTCAATCGAAGATCGAACGCAAACGAAAGAATTTTCATCGCAACCGGAAGCGGCAAAACCTTGACTCCGCTCAGATTGATTTTCACATGAAAACTGGATTGATAGAATACGAGCGCGAACACGGATTTTAATTCGTCGAAAGCCAACTCGTCGAAAGACGCGACCAAGGGAATCACCTCGGTGGACTGACGGTTTTTTCGAATTTCAAAATGTTCGTATCTCTGAATCGGATCCACAAAGTCATTGCGCCGCATTTTTAAAAACGAATCAAGAGGAAAATCGAAACTCAGATGAACGAACTCAGCCGGGAGATGCTCGTCAAACGATCCAAATTCTTATCCGCGATCCGCCGATTTTTCGAGGAAAGAAATTATTTGGAAACGGACACTCCCTTTCTCAAAGCCGTTCCTTCGATGGAACCGTATCTCGATCCTTTTTTGGTACATTCTCCCTCGAAAAAAGAAAAAGGTTATCTGATCACTTCTCCCGAATATTCCCTCAAAGAAATTTTGTCCAAGGGTTTGGAAAGAATCTACGAAATCGCTCATACGTTTCGTTCCGGCGAGGAAGGAAGTCCGTATCACAGCGCCGAGTTTTTGATGTTGGAGTTTTATACGGTCGGTATGAAACTCGACGGCCTTATGGATTTCTGTACGGAACTTTTGGAATTTTTGGATCGGGAATTTCATCCTTTCGGTTTCGATCCGAAGAACGTACGGAGAATCTCCGTGGAAAACGCGCTCAAGGAATTTGCGGGTTGCGGAATTTCCAAAGAGGAACTCGATCGTACGATTTCGCTCAACAAACTGAGCGAGATTCCGGCGGAAAAAAGAGCTTACGAAGATTCGTTTTTTATTGTATTCTTAAACTTAGTGGAGGCGCATCTTCCGAAAGGTTTTACTTTTTTATACGATTATCCGCCGGAACTCGCGGCTCTTTCCAAAATCGAATCCGGTTTCGGGAAACGTTTCGAGTTGTATTACGGAAATCTGGAATTGGGAAACGCGTTTCAGGAATTGACCGATCCGATCGAACAGATCTCCCGCTTTCGTTCTGAACAGGAACTCCGAAAGAATTTAGGGAAGGAAGTTTTCGAGATTGATCGCGGTCTGGAACGCGCGCTGGAAGAGGGGATTCCCGAATGTTCCGGAATTTCGATCGGCTTGGACCGGCTTTTGCTTTGTATTCTTGGCGGGAAATCTCTTCGGGAAATCAGTCCATATTACATATTACGCGACCTATAACGCGACTCATAGGAAGCGTGATTGAGTCCGAAGCGGAGTAGCCGGAAATTGCGAAGCGCATTGGGGGCTCTTTGCACAGCAAAGATGTTCGTTATCGACTCAACAATTCCGGTTCTAGAACCGAACTTATAAAAGAGAGTAAAACTTTGGTTGCAGGGAAAGAATTCTTCCCTAAATCTTGGTGCGGCGGGGATCCATGGCGAAAAAAGAGAACTACTACGTAACTATCAAAGGTAGAAAATACGATCGAGAGTTGATTAAACTCGCGGAAGAATTCACTTCCGGTAAACGCGATGGAAGAATTTCGGTTAACGACGCGAAACAACTCTTAAAGGCCGTCAAAGATAACAACAATTATACGGATATCGAAAAACATACGATCGAATACATCCGCGAGAATTATAAATTCACCGAGAAGTCGGACGAATGGTTTCGCACCGAGATCCGCAAGTGGGCCGCAAAAAAAGTCCAAGAATCGAAAAAGAAGGGTGCGGGTTCCGGTTCGTCCGAGTCCATCGTCGTGGACGAGGAAGAAGCTCCGGACGCGAACTTCCCTTCCAGTTGGTCCGAAGACAAGGGCCACGTCTACGAAACTCCCGCGAAAGATTATACGAATTACATTCCGACTCCGTCGGCAAAAGCGCATTTGAAAAAGGACAAAACCGTTCCGATCCTGATCTTTCTGGCGGGGCTTTTGATCCTTACGGGATTGATCTATTTCTTTTGGACCTTATTCTCCAGTGAAAACAAAAACCGTTCCGAGGAATTCGCTCGTTCCAAATCGAAATCCTCGGTAACAAGCGCGGAAAAATCCAAGGGCGAAAAGGAAGAATCTTCCGCGACCGCCTCCGCTTCCACGGCGAAAATCGAGGACGGAAAAGCCGAAACCGCAAAGGGGCCGGTTGCGATTCTCAAATCCAAAGAGGAAAAACAACCCGAGACAAAGTCTTCCTTCTCATGGTTCGGCAAGGAAAACTCCGAAGCTCTTTCTTCCAATCCTAAGTTTCGAGAAGTGGAATCCAAGGTGATCCGCTTTGAAAAGAACAGCATTCAGGTTCACAAAGAATCGAGACCAAGTCTCAACCTGCTTTCTCGTTGGATGAAGGACGATTCTTCGATCCGCGTCAAAATCATCGGTCATACTTCTTTGGAAGGAACCGAAGCGGCGAATCAAAAGGTTTCTCAACTCCGCGCCGAGATGGTCCGCGATTATCTTACGGGGAACGGAATTTCCAAGGATCGTTTCGAGATCGTCGCCAAAGGCGCGAGCGTTCCTATCGGAGACAACTCCAAGGAAGACGGAAAAGAGCAAAACCGCCGCGTCGAACTTAGAATTCGGAACTGAATTAAAAAATCCTATACAAACTACATGCTTGAAAGAGCATGTTTTTATAACTTGTCCCAACCACCAACCTTTCTGAGGCTCGGAAAGTTTGCCGACTCCATTACGCACTCCGGGCTTGTCTAAGGTTCTTGTCCTCCTCGATGAACTTCAGGGCATTCTTGGGGCGGGTAATTATCTACGGAGAAAACAATGGCATTCGATATAGAAATGATTCGCGCCCGATACGCTAAGATCGGGGATCTAGTTACAAAAGCGAGAAACGTCGTTGGAAGACCTCTTACTCTTACCGAAAAAATTCTTTATTCCCATCTCTGGGAAGGCGAACCGAAAGCCGCTTATGAAAAAGGAAAGTCTTACGTAGACTTCGCACCCGATCGAGTCGCGATGCAGGACGCTACGGCTCAGATGGCTCTTCTTCAGTTTATGTCCGCGGGAAGAGACAAGGTTGCGGTTCCGTCTACCGTTCATTGCGATCACTTGATCCAAGCAAAGGACGGAGCGGCCGAAGATTTAAAAACCGCGAACACGGTGAACAAGGAAGTCTACGATTTTCTTTCCTCCGTTTCGAACAAATACGGAATCGGTTTTTGGAAACCGGGTGCGGGAATCATTCACCAAGTGGTTCTTGAGAATTACGCTTTCCCCGGCGGGATGATGATCGGTACCGATTCTCACACAGTGAACGCGGGCGGCTTGGGTATGATCGCGATCGGTGTCGGTGGAGCCGACGCTGTGGACGTGATGGCCGGTATGGCTTGGGAATTGAAGTTCCCGAAATTGATCGGAGTGAAACTCACCGGTAAACTTTCCGGTTGGGCTTCCGCAAAAGACATCATCTTAAAGGTTGCGGGGATTCTCACCGTGAAAGGCGGAACCGGAGCGATCGTGGAATACTTCGGCGAAGGCGCGGACAGTCTTTCCTGTACCGGTAAAGGAACGATCTGCAACATGGGCGCCGAGATCGGAGCGACCACTTCCGTGTTCGGTTACGATAAGAACATGAGAGATTATCTCTTAAACACGAATCGCAAAGACGTCGCTGAACTTGCGGACAAAATCGCGGAACACTTAAACGGAGACAAAGAAGTTTATGCTGACCCGGCGAAATACTTCGACCAAGTCATCGAGATCAACTTGTCGGAACTCGAGCCGTATATCAACGGACCGTTTACTCCGGACCTCGCGACTCCTCTTTCCAAATTCAAGGAAGCGGTTCAAAAGAACAACTGGCCGACCAATTTGGAAGTGGGTCTGATCGGTTCTTGTACAAATTCTTCTTACGAAGACATTACCCGTGCGGCTTCCGTCGCTAAACAAGCGGCTGAAAAGAATCTGGAAGTCAAAGCGGAATATACCGTAACTCCTGGTTCCGAAATGATCCGTTATACGATCGAAAGAGACGGTCTGATCAAAACTTTCTCGGACATAGGCGGAGTGGTTCTTGCGAACGCTTGCGGTCCTTGTATCGGTCAGTGGAGTCGTCAGACGAAAGATCCGGAAAGAAAGAATTCCATCATCACTTCGTTTAACAGAAACTTTGCGAAACGGAACGACGGTCTTGCGGGAACACACGCATTCGTTGCGTCACCCGAAATCGTGACCGCTTTTGCGATCGCCGGTAAACTCGACTTCAATCCTCTTACGGATTCTTTGAAGAGCAAGGACGGAAAGGAAGTAAAACTCGATCCTCCTCAAGGTCTTGACTTTCCTCCGAAAGGTTTCGACGTAAAGGACGCGGGTTTTATCGCTCCCGCGGCGGACGGTTCCAAGGTGAACGTTGCGGTGGATCCTAAGTCCGATCGTCTTCAACTTCTTTCTCCGTTTACTCCTTGGGAAGGAACCGACTTGAAAGGTCTGAAACTTCTCATCAAAGCGAAGGGAAAGTGTACGACGGATCATATCTCCATGGCGGGTCCTTGGTTGAAATACAGAGGTCACTTGGACAATATCTCCAACAACCTTTTGATCGGCGCGATCAACGCGTTTAACGATAAGACCAACGAAGTGAAGAATCAACTTTCCGGCGCTTACGAACCGGTTCCACAAACCGCAAGAGCTTACAAGGCGAAGGGAATCGGTTCCTTGATCGTAGGAGACGAAAACTACGGAGAAGGTTCTTCGAGAGAACACGCCGCTATGGAACCGAGACATCTCGGCGCGAGAGCGGTTCTTGTAAAATCCTTCGCGAGAATTCATGAAACCAACCTGAAAAAACAAG
>NZ_AHMP02000002.1 GCF_000243735.2 Leptospira kmetyi serovar Malaysia str. Bejo-Iso9
TTTCCGTTCGTGTTTTCTGCCAATGGCTCGCCTGCTTCAGTTCTGTCCCTAATTGTTTTTGATAATGGTATGGAAGTTAAAATTCCGGGAGAAGGAACCAAGCTGTATAAGGAAGGAAATGATTTCTTAAGTTGACTAAGGAAATCGGGAACTCTGTAAAGTTGAGTGTGCACTTGCTCGGATTCTTTTGAATTGCCCCATTTTGTCGGAAGAAGATAAATTTTATTGATATTTGAACCTTCCTTAATCGTCTCATTAATAATTTTAAAAAAATCTTTTAAAGTATCGATAGACCATAGTTCGGGAATAACCGGAATTATTACCGTGTCTGCGGCCATTAGGGCGGTTACTGTTTCATAGGAGCCGGAGCCAGGCGTGTCGATTAGAATAATTTCATGTTCTAGTTCGCAAAGAATTTCTTTCAGTCGTAGAGTAATTTCTATTTCTTTTGAAGCTAAAGACTGATAGTTTCTTACGCTTGAGGAAGATACTATTATATCCACGCCAAATTTATTTCTTAGCGTTTCCGAAACGGTAGTTTCGTATTTTAATAAAGTTAAAATATTTGCTTTATCGAAAAAAGAATCCGGCTGACCGCGAAAGAACATTTTAGACAAATCTTTCTGTTGGTCAAAATCGACAGCACAAACCTTTGCTTTGCTGGCTAGGGCCATGGCTAAGTGACCAGTAGAGGTAGTCTTTGATACCCCGCCTTTTGGGTTTGCGATTACAATGATATTATGTCTTTTTCCCATGTATTTGAAATATAACACTGCATTTGGCAGGAAAGCGAAAAATTTTTGGAAGTTTAAAAACGTTGAACTTTTCTTAAAAACTTTAGCCGGCTAAAGTTTTGAGAGATCGAGTGCGATGCCAAAAAGTCCTAATGTTTAGTTTCCAAATTATATCCTGATCTATCCCTTAGAACCCATGCTCCTTGACCGCTCCGCCGGAAATAATTTATTCGGTCGTAGTAGAGTAGGGGAAATATGAATCGAATAGAATGCGATCAGGCGGTTTACGCCTTTATTGATAAAATGTACGAGGAAGCGAAAAAAGGGGAGCTGGATTTAGAAGCTGTAGCCAAGCAAGTTTCAAGGGATATTACGGATTATTTTTTTTCGATATTTGAGCCGCAAGCTCTATTGAGTTCCGAAGCCAGTTTACCCGATCGGAAGAAGGGTTTGAGTCCAAAAACTGAGATAGGGCTTCCTTTAGATTCTCATCTTCGAGCCTCTTAATGAACTGCGTATCTCTTTTCATTTCTATAATATTTTTTCCAGCCTTAATGAAAGGTTCGCCTTCGTTATGGTTCACCCAATTATCGTTGAAGCCTTCTTTTCTTAAAATGTCAGCTCGAACTTCGGGTAACAAGGTTTTTCCGTATTTGTATGATTGATACGTGCCCAGACTAATCTTTCCAAGCAATACACACATCGAATCCTCATCAAATCCAAGGACCATTTCAATAAACAAATATCGATTTTTTGGTACGGAGTAATCTATTTTTGGGTCGAGAGCAATATTCATATGGCCCATTACAAATTGTAGATATTACAAAATAAGGTCTTTACATTTTGTAAATAATACAAAATACGGTAAATATAACTTTTTCCTGTGTCAATAACAGGAAAAGTCGGGAATTTAAAAAATATTCCCAAATAGGATTTTGATCGTGAATATTTTTTGTAAATTGACTCGAACGCAACGCATCGACTTAGAAAAGCGAAGTGATTGCGGATTTGTAAAATTTGAACTTCCAACATTTTCGAAGTATCCTTTCCTGCGATACTACAGCCAAAAGCCATTCGCGCAACATATAAAAAATCTAATATACGAATTCTTTTCGAAGGCCGATTCGAGACTATCCAAGCTAAATTCAAATTATCTCCGTTATATCCCGAGGGGAGTATTATGGACCCGCTAGAAATTTACAGAATCCAACCAGGTGGAACCGATGAGTTACCGGGATTTGAAGTTTATAACCGATTTTCGAATGTAGTGGTATGTTCGGCAAAAGAGCGGGCGGCGTGTGCCGGTTGGATTATCGACCAACACATTAAATACGTGAGTCGGAATCAACCGCGAGAATATTCTAAAACTGCATAAAAAGCAAAAGGAAACTAAAACTAAAATGAACTTTTTTTATTTTACAGCATTCGCTTTCGGAATTCTCGGCTTCCTGATAATAATTTTCAGGCCATACTTCCGAAAAGAATCGAGTTCGGAAATAATTGAAAAAATAAACCAAGCGTATATAGAAAAGTAAAACGAAGGAAATTAGAAAGTTGGAAAATTCGCAGTCAACGTTAGAAAGAAAATCAGAAAAAACCAAGAAAGGGGAGGGCAGGAACGAAATCGAGAGACTTTTAAATAAGTACGGTTGGAGTGAGGAAGATCACTTTCACTTCGTATCAAAGAAAATTCCTCGGATAAAGGTATTCGTTCGAGAAAATTTCTTAGAGTTTTTAGATGACGACAAAGAATATTATTTCACGGACTCCGTGGAAGAGATTGAGTCGATTCTAAAATTTATCAATTACATGGCAGAAATCGGGATCGTTGGAGACGCAATACCGACACGGACTTACAAGTTCATGGCGCGTTTCATGTATCGAGACTGAAACCATGCAAACAATAGAGAGAGTTCCTAATAAAAAAGAAAACTACACTGTTTCATACAACGAGTTTATAAAAGATCATCGGCTAAGTTACAAAGCTAAAGGGCTTTTGATTACGAGACTGAGCCTGCCCGATAATTTTATCATTCGGGTCCGACACTTGGCAACCTTAACATCGGACGGTCCTAGTACAATAGCCTCGGGACTAAGAGAATTGGAACACTTCGGATACGCAGAGTTTGTCCGAGCACGCGACTCGAAAACGGGGCAACTGACACAGTATTGGATTTTTTTTGAAAGATCAAAAAAACCGGATGTTAAAAGTCTACCGGCCAAAAAGGGAAAAAAATCAAAACAAGAATCCGGTGAAGTGGAACTATTTAATGAAGCGGATCCAAATTCTTTTGAATCTCCTTCACTGGTTCCAGTCGCACCGGAATCGGAAATCCCGACTTCGGTAAATCACGAACTATTAAATACTAAAGAACAAATACAAAGTGAACAAGTATTAAGAAACAAAATCAATACTTCTAGAGAGAGTACAAAAGAGCCTCCGCCAATTTCCGAAATACCCAAAGATAGCGCACTCCCCGAAAGCTGGAAAGAAGCCTTCCAAAAAATCTATAAAGAAAATCACAACGGGTCATTAGGGGAATCCTCGATCGAAGAAAAGAGTATGAAGACTCTTTTTCAGATGACCTCCGGTGATTGGAAAGAGGTGGCAGAGAAGATCGCAATCTTAATCGAATTTAGGAACGGGTACGAACTTTTTTGGAGGCGTCAGGTTGTTAGCCCTGAGACAATTCTAAAATTCTGGTCTCGCCTTATTCGAGTAGAAGAAGTTAAAACTGAAAAACGAAACTATGATTCAAAAAAAAATATAAAAGTGCATAAAGTGAAAAATCCCGAACACAAAGATTACCATAAAGAAAGATACAAAGAAAAACTCGAAACCGAAAAACCAAAGACAGCTCACGATTGTTTTCTGATTTGGGCAAGTGAATATTTGCCTCCAGCGGCCTGCGAGTTTTACAAAACCAATAGAGAACCTTCCGACTACAAAGATTCAAAACGAATTATCTACGATAAATATTTTGCTGAGATTGCCCCGCCGCAGTTTAGAGCTGAGTCCGGTGTCAATGCTTGCGATATAAAGAGAGATTCGTTAAACAAAGAGGAAAAAATAGCATGAACGAAGAGATTTCTAAAGAAGAGATCGAGCATTTAAGAAAGAAAGTAGACGAGTTACGAGTTACCCTAACTCGACTTTCAGAACAAAATAGGTACGGAAAACAACCGCAACCAAAGTCAGGAAACTACTTTTTCTCTGACAAAGACGGAACTCTTTTAGAAATTAGCCATCGGGACGCTCTTCGCGTTATGGATGAAAGAAGAAGAAAGAGTAAACTTCTCGCTAGCGAAGTGGCCTGAAATTTATTCGAAGGAATTTGTATGTTGGAACAAGACAGAATAGAATTTCATATCTATAAACACTTCAAATCCTCTCCGGGACAAAAAAGTATTTGGGGAGCAACAGGTCAGTGTTTTAAGGGCAACGGCGGGGACGAGGAAGCGATAAAAGAAGCTGATAAGCTGAGTGCGTTCGCTTCGGAAGGAGTGGAATACTCTGTTCAAAGATATGTGTATTCAATTTCGAGAAAAAACAGACCTGCGAAAACAACAATTTGGAGAAACGGCATATTGCTCGCTTCGGTATGATTAGATTCCCCGGATGAATTTCTGATAATCTATTCAACCGGGGTTCCTTTTGAAATCCGATTCGAAGAAACGCGATACACTTTTCGAAAGTGAATCAAATCTTAATCGGTTGCGCTTACGAGAAGCTCCAAGAATTACCAAATAAATATTTTCATACAGTAGTTACCTCACCGCCTTACTACAAACTTCGAGATTACAATCATTCAAAACAGATCGGAACCGAGAGTTCGTATAAAGAATATATCCGAAAACTCGTTCTTGTCTTCCGAGAAGTCCATAGAGTATTGAGAGATGACGGAACACTTTGGATAGTTATAGGCGATACATATAACAATCAGGCAAAGAAAGAGAGATTGCCAGGAGAATTGAAGAGAAAGGATCTGATCGGAATCCCTTGGCGTCTTGCTTTCGCTTTGCAGGAAGACGGTTGGTATTTAAGACAAGATATTATTTGGAATAAACCGAACACAACGCCGCAGTCAGTAAAGGATCGTTGTACGACAGCTCACGAGTATATTTTTTTACTTTCCAAAAGCCCGAAATATTTCTACAACGCTGAGGCGATTTCAGAACCAACTCTTTCCCTGATCCCCGGCCACAAAAGTTTCAGGCCGCGAGCGGTTGAGATTTTTCAAAATGGTCGAACTGTCTTTCATGGTAAGAGAGGGCAAACTGCTCGAACGATACGAGAACGAAAAAATAAGCGATCGGTTTGGACGGTTACAACGAAACCCTCTAAAACCTCTCACTCCGCAACCTTTCCCAAAGATTTAATCGAAGATTGTATAAAGGCGGGAACTAGTAAATTCGGAGTTTGTTTTGAATGTGGCGAACCTTATCGAAAAGAAAATCAAAGTTCTTGCGAGCATAGTCTTAGTTCCGTTCCGGCAAGAGTTTTAGATCCTTTTTTCGGATCAGGTACGACCGGTGAGGTCGCTCTTGAATTAGGACCAGAATATACTGGAATTGAATTAAACGAAACGTACGCTAATGAAGCAGAAGAAAGGCTTAGTCAAAAATTACTCTATTAGGAAATTATCAAATATCGATTAAAAAAATTAAGGACTCCTCGATTTTTATCCCTTACTTTTTTCTTAAAATAAAATCCAAATTAAAGGACTCTTTTAATAGTAAAAAATATTTGTGAAGTGTGTTTGAAACAAATTCATCAAATTATTCTGAAACTCACCAAAACAAAGACGAAGTTACCTTGGAACGAATTAAAGTTTCCTTGGATAAGATTCAGTTTCACCCAAAGAATGGAAAAATATTCCGGCCACGAACGGAAGAGTTCATAAAGGGACTTGCGGAAAATATTAAACGAAATGGTCTTCACGAACCTATTTCAATACAAAGGATACCGGATACGGATCTTTTTCTTTGTTTGTCCGGCGAACACAGAATCAAAGCCGTTAAACTGCTTGGTTGGGAATCGATTAATGCTTATATAGTTTCACCGGAAGATCCGATTTCATATATCGCGGAACAAAATTTCCGAAAAGGTCAGTTTACCTATAAAGACAGGCTTTTGGCATACCGTGAATTTTGCCCTGAGTTTTTTACCGGATCAAAGATCGTTATTGCAAGGCTAAAAGAGATAAGCGATAAGACTGGAATTCTTGTATCGAGTCTCAAGGGTGACTTAAAGAAAATACGTAAAGGCTCAAACAAAGATGACTCGATAGAAATTTTACACGAGCTTTGGTCCAAAAAGAAAATCCGAAATTTAAGAATCAATTTGGCTGATCAGGGGAACGGAAGATTTCTTCTCAAAGTTCACGGTAAGAACTTAAACTATGAATGGCGCGGAGCCTTTAAAGAGGTCGTTAGTGAGTGCGCGAAGGCGGCACGGTCCAAGTATTTTGATAAGAACTTTAAATCTGAGAACGAAGAAATGGCTTCCCGGATCAAGGTTTTTAGAAAGGAGGCCGGACTAACTCAGTTTCAACTTGCACAGGGACTCGGATACTCGCAAAGCTATTTCGCCGAGCTCGAGGGCGGAAAATGGGAATGCTCCGAACAGCTTTTCGAACAGATTGCTCTTTTTTGTCAGGAGAGAATCACATGAACTTTGAAATTATATGCGGATCGGCTGACACGGTTCTAAAGGAAACAAGAGAAAGAAACCTTCTCTATCCTAAGTTTGATTGTCTTGTTACCTCCCCGCCGTATTTCCAAAAGAGGAAATACTTGGATGATTCTCACCCCTCGGTCAGTCTTGAGATCGGGAGAGAAAGACAAACAAAACAATATTTCTCTCACCTCGCGCTTGTCTTTCGTGAGGCCGCGAAACATCTAAAAGATTCAGCGACTGTCTTCGTAAATATTGGAGATTCGTTTCAGCACGGACAAGCGATTCGAATTCCTTCCGGTTTCGTTGACTTTATGAAAGAAGAAGGTTATCACTTCATTCAAGAAATAATATGGGCGAAATCGATTTCAACGGATGAGGGAAATTTTGGTTCGTGTAAACCGGAGTCAGTAAGGAGACGATTTACGAATTCACATGAGTATGTACTCTTTTTTGTGCGAGATTTGGACCTTTACTATTTTAACGCCGATTTAGTTTCCGTTCCAATATCCGGGATTCATCATGATCAAATCCATTCTTTCAAATCGATCCAAGAAACTTCGGCTAAAGAACATTCTTCTTTTGAATTTTATCCTGAAAAAAACTATGAAAGGTATCTCGCCGAAACTCCAACCTCGGTCAAAAACCGGATATTAGAAAATAAAATCAAGTCGGGAAACCTTACAGCCCGTAGGCGTTCTGTCTGGCAAATACCAACTCCGAATTCAAGAGGAAGACATACAGCGGTCGGTCCGGAAAGACTTTTTGAAATCTGTGTCCTTGCAGGTTGCCCGGAAGGTGGGGTCGTTTTAGATCCGTTCGCAGGAGAAGGAACAGTCGGAAAGACAGCTCTTAAAAATAAACGAAAATTTGTTGGTATCGATCTGGATGAACGTTCCTGCGAAGAGGCTAAAAATCATTTAGTCGGCGTTCTTAAACAAGCATCCTAACTTTTTTCAAGTCCTCACTACCCAGATACGGTGTTAAGACATAGAATTCCCATCCAATGAAAAAGAAATTAAAACCACCCCCGAAGAAAAAACAGGGTAGGGGAGGGAAGAAAACTTACGTTTCAAAAAGTGGATATGAGGTTCTTTCAGATAAAACAAAGGAAGAGATTCGTATCTATTTTCTTCGAGGCGTTTCAAGAGAAGAAATCTGTGAAAAGTTTGGTCTCACGTATAAGAAACTCGATAATTTGATTCAAGGAAATAACTGGAATGAGCACAGGAAGGAAATTTCAGGAAAATTAAGGAAGGAACTTGAGGGTAAGATTGTGACCGATCTTACTCAAACGCTGGCTAGGTTGAATGAAGAATCTGTAATCTTTTTAGATTTTTTAAAAAGTAGAATCCTCGATGAAGAGGTTTCTAACCTTGATCTTTCATTTCTTTTTAAATCCCGCAACACTGTAATCAAAGAACTTCTCCGATCACTTGGACAACCGGATACTATTCGAAACGAATCCGGTAACTCGGAAGAAAGAAGCCAGGTAAATATTCAAATCGTAACCGGAGTCGGTGAACGTCCCGGAGCGATTGAGAAGTTAATCGGCGGGAAACAGGTAGTTGTCGAAGAAATCTCTTCTAAAGATAGATCCGAAGAAAACTAACGCAACAAAAGTCCAACGAAATCAAGTCTTCTCCGAAAAACAATCCCTTGCCTTAGACGAGGATTGGTCTGCGCCTTATGTGCAGGAAATCTGCTACGACGGCGGCGCACGTAGTGGTAAAACTTACCTAATCATAAAAGCGATCATATCAAGGGCTTGGATTTCACCAAACTCTCGTCACTTGATCGCAAGATACAGACTCAATCATCTAAAAATCTCCGTATGGAAACAAACTCTGATTCCTTGCCTCAAGGAAATGGGATTCGTTGAGGACCGAGATTATACGATCAATGAGTCACTTCACATTCTGACATTTACAAACGGTTCCGAGATATACGGCGCGGGTCTTGATGATGCTGACCGCGTGGAAAAAATAATGGGGACGGAATTTTGTACGATCTTTATCAATGAAGCGACTCAAATTTCTTACGCCACTTACCAAAAGATCAAGACTCGTCTTTCACTCGTCCGCGAAGAACTTATAAACAAACTGATCGTAGACTGTAACCCGAGAAATCGTTTCCACTGGATCTTTAAGTATTTCGTTCTTAGGCAAGATCCTGAAACAAGTAACGCGTTATCCGCATCGAGACTGCAAAGGATGTCGAGGAGGTCTTGGACGCCTTTAGACAATCCGTTTCTTTCCAAAGAATACGTTCAAATGCTCGAAGAACTAACCGGAGCGGAAAGAGAGCGTCTCTTTCTCGGTCAGTGGATCGACGTTGAAGGACTTGTTTATCCCAAATTTGAAGAGGCCATTGTTGAGCCGTTTCCAATTCCTGAAACCTGGGACTGCGCCGGTGCTGTGGATTTCGGATATACAAACCCTTTCGTTTTTCTTTGGCTCTACTACGACAAATCAAACGAAACTTGGTATTTAGCGGATGAACACTATGAAAGAGAGCAAACCGTTCGCGCCCATTGTGAAGAGATAAAGAAAAACCGAAAACCGAATCTCTTTATAGTCGCGGATCACGACGCGGAGGACCGCGCGACTATGGCCGAGTGTGGCCTTCCGACAATGCCCGCAGACAAGGATATTTCAACGGGCATTCAAGCCCTTATGAAACTACTCTCTGCGAAACAAGGCGTTAAACTTCGGATCTTTCGAAGCTGTGTCCATACAATCGAAGAATTTTCTATTTACTCCTGGATACCTGCAAAAGACGGAAAGAATGCAAAAGAAATTCCCGCAAAAGACCATGATCACGCAATGGACTGTCTCAGATACTTCGCTCTTAAAATTCTCGGACGTAAAAATTCGATACTTACAAGAGACAAGGAAACTGTAAAAAAAGAAATCGAAGATAGACCCGTAAGGCTTTCTGACATTCAGAATCAAAGGCTTGCAAGACTCGGAATCCATCCTTCCTTTCAACATTCAAGAAATTAGGCTCTTCTCCGATTCAAACGTTTCCCCCAAGATAATTGTATAAACCGGTGAAGGAAAAAATTATGCAAACCGAAGAACAATTTCAAGAAAACGAAAATATCGAAAATGAAAACCCAGAATGTCAAACGGATACGGATCAGAGCGAAAAACGAAACAATAAAAGTGAAGAGAAAAACGACAACGAAACGGATACGTATTTATCAAATCTCATCCTAAAACTCGATAACGATAAAATTCAAAATCTCTTTGACAGCCTTGTTTCCTCGGTCGTAAACAAGCAGTCACGAGATACCGTTCTCCATCTACTTTTCACAAAAGGAATCCGCGTTCTAAGAGAATCAGGATTCCTCGAAAGTTCTTCCGAAAACGATACAAGTTTCGCACTTGAAATCGGGAAACTCCCGGAGACGGAAAGACAAATTCTTTTTGACAGCGTTTGTTCTTCGATCGGAGATCACAAAGGAAGAGAAACCGTACTTCACATTCTCTTTTGGAAAGCCTCTAAGCTCGTTCGAGAATTTCAAATTTAAAAAGTCACGGATTCTTAGAATGGAGAGAGAATCGAGATTTTCGGAATATCGAGTTGTAAGGGAACTTACATACGCTTGGCTTTTTTATTTTCTTTCTCTGCAATCGGCGATTCTCGGGAATAACCGAACGGGAAAATATTTCGAGATTCGAAAATCAGTTTGGTCGGACGCGATGGACTCGCTTCGAAAAAAATTCTTTGGCGAGCTTCTTGTAAGACCAACCTTTTTCCCAAAGACAATTCAGATTACTCCCGAACCTTCCAAAGATTATGCACCCCTTCGCAAACAATCAAAAATCGAATTTCCCGAGGGAGTCGTTTACCGCGAAGACTTAGACGAGAAGGATCAGGAAATCTTCGATTTTCTTGTTCAAGACTGGAACCGAATCTATACGCAAGAAAGGGAGAAGGCGACGATTCTCGGATACGTCGCTGAATACATGATCGGTGAAGGTGAAGACCCGGAAGAATTGAAACGTCTTACTTTACCGGAGTTTTCTGAAAGAGCAATCGCTCATAACTTACCCGGACTTGAAGACATTGAAGTTTTGCAGGAAGAGGTAGGGCTTACAAACGAACAGACCTACGCTCTTCTCTATGCTGAATCAAAAGGAGCCGAGTGGCTTGCGATATACGACAACAAAGGTGAACGAAAAGGAAAAGCGTTTGAACTCATAACAAACATGTATCGCCGCCAAATTGTTGAAGCATTAGCGAGAAACGCAACCGAAGAAGAAATCGAATCCATGATGATTTCCCCGGATGATACGGAAATAAAAGAGGCTCTCGGAATGTTTGAGGAAGGAATCTCCGAGGAAGAGAGATCCCTTCGAGAAAAAGATTACGAAGAACTTGTAACCGATCACTTAAACAGAGATATGGCGCGCTTTGCTTTTACGGAATGCGCGATCAATTTTAATAACGGAAAGCTCCTCATGCTCGCCAATGAAAGAGAAGAGGCGACTTACGTTCGTATGTCCGGCGGAAACTATGGGAGTCCACACAGCCATACAAACCCCGTAAGGTGCAATGAGTGTAAGAAATTTCGAAACGAAATCGCAAGAGTTTTCCCTTCAAAAGAACATTTAAAAGACAAGCGATATATGAAAAGTCTAGGACTGATCTATCTTGGACAAGATCAGTTCTATGGTGACTCGAAAACTACCATTGCAATATGGCCGGGAAAATCAAACGCAGAAAGAAAATACGGAGAATACTGGTTTTGTTGTCCCATGCACCCGAACTGTTCTTGTGAATACGAGGTCGTCGAGGTTGAAAACGAAGAAAGAGAAGAGAATGAAATAGATGAAATTTTTAGACAAGGAAGACTCAGAGACGCACAAGAAAGGTTAAGGACCGACGCAAGATACGAAGAGGAAGTAAAAGCAAACGAAGAAAGAATTCGCTTAGAGAGAAAATATGGTCCGATTCGAAAGAGTGATGTATATCTGAGTGGGATCTGGGAGGAACCCATGTGTAGCCACGAAGAGAACTCCGACTGGCTCTCAGAATATATTACTTGGAAACTAAATCGAAACTTTTAACCGGAACAATCAGACGTTACATTCCTTGGAACCAAAACCTGAATAAAGGCGGATACGGATTCATCGAAACAGAAAATCAAAGAAGTTATTTCTTCAATGCGAAATACTCGAATATTCGAGAAGAAGAAATTCAAAATGGAACGCCTGTCGAATTTGAAACAAGACGCGGCTTTGACAAAGTTAAAGGCGTCTATGAAACGCAAGCCACTCGGGTAAGAAGGATTTGAGGAAAAGCGGTCAGGGCGGTCAAACGCCCTTTTCTATTCCTACAAAACCAAACGTATTAACTCCGCTCACAAACGAGGAACTCCTCGATCGTCGGGGAGAGTCGGCACTTTGGTACAGGTTGTCACCTTGCCCATGTCCACAGGAGGAAAGGCTCCCGGATTGTAAGTATTGTTTCGATGGTTTAATTCGAACCTTTCAAGAAACTCTTACCATCCAAGAAGAATTTGCCTACAAAATTCAAGGCAAAAGAATCTATACACGATTCGCGCCGGTAACGGAAGTGGTCAGCGCAGTACTTCATTCCCAAGACAAACAAACTCCCTTAACAATTTCTCATAACGAAGAGGATTCCTTTGAGGTTTTGGAAAATCTCAAATACTGGAACGCAGTTCTACTAAAATACAAGGTAAGCCTCATTGAAGAAAAGTTCTTCGAGGTAAAGGGCAATAACGAATACGAACTTTTCCCGGAGTTAAATAAAGAAGCAATCGTCGGGGTCATAGAAGTCTTTAAGATCCCGGAAGACGGGTCACCGATCGAGGTTGAATACAGCGGACATACTTTAAATTCGATCGTTTTTCCAAAACGAGTCAGCGGGCTTTACAGAATCAAGGTTCGAACTTTTAATCCTGTAAAAGTCGCATACAAAACATTTCGAAACGATTCTGATTCAAGAAAACTTTTCGAACGAAGTCAAATCACGTTTCAAGAAGGCGAACTGATTGCAGTCATGGGAGGCGGCTATCGGATGGGAGAAGGCGATGTAATAACGCTTCTCGTCTCGACTCTCAGGCATTCCGAGTACATCGCATTTCAAAATACAACATACGACAGAGTGTCTTATTCTCCGATCTCTTCCGTTGATCAGATCCTATCCAAAGGAAAACATGGAATTAAAACACACAAGAAAGGAGAGGACTTTATCGTCTACGGAGATTCAAAAATCCAGTGGTTGTCCGATAAACCACGAACGGGTTACACAATAATCTACGATTATCATCCAACGTTTCGAGTAACGGGATTTGTGGAAGGTGGAAACGGTGAGGATAGAGAAAAGCCTCGCATTTTCAAAATGAAACCCCTCTCAAATTTTAACGGAAGAGGATCGTTAGAATAACTATCAGGAATAAAAATGGGATTCGTCTTAAACTACTTTTTAAAAGGAATGGTTAGAGAATTTTTTCTTACAAAAAAAATCAAGGCCGCTCTTCGCTATATCGAAAGAACCTACACTTTCCAATACGTTTCACACTATACCACAATCTTTTGGTATCGCGTGAGGCTTCTTCTCCTTTTTATTTCGTATCAAGTTCAGATGCAAATACTTGCTTTTTCAATGTGGCGGTTAAAGTTTTCAGTCAGGTCGGAAGCTCCCGGTCAGATTATGGTTCTCCACTACAATCCATATACTTGTAAAGATCCCGAAGAGATTGCGCGGAAAATGGCTCGGAGTGTAACGATTCCTTTTCACACTCTCCACAAACAAGATCCGATAGTTTTAATTCTTCCAAACGATCAGATTTTACAAACAGGGAGTATTCAAGGATTTCTTAGATCCTTAAACCGCGATCAAAGAATAGCCTTCCAGGATGAACTCTACAAGTATAGAGAAAATCAAAATGAAATAGAAATCATAGGATCATAATCCCCGTTTGTCGATTCTTCAAAAAGAAGAAATCACCTCCGAACTCGCTGAAACGATCCTCGACAAGATCCATTTAGCTATGACGAAGCAAAACCCACTCTGGCAGGAGTGGGCAATGGATGAGGAAACGGAGCCTTGGATGGAAGCTCAGTTAAACGAGCTCTCGAGAAAAGCTCTACTGTCTGTTTTTCGATCTTCAGATAAGGAGATTTCAAAAGACGGTTGCCTTGCACTTTCAAAGGAGTTTAAAAAACTCGGCGCGGGGTTTCTATCCGAATTCTTAAAAGGTAAAGCCGAGTTTGGAGAAGATGAGGAAGACGCTACAAAAGAGAAGTCTGTCAGTTTTGGGTCGATTTCGAACGTATTGAAATCGAATCCGACGCCTGCTCAGATAAAAGCGGGGAATTACAAAAAAAACCATATTCGAATCCAGGGTCTTGATATAGCGATCGAAAACAAAAAGGGAACGTATCGCACCGGTGAAGATAAAGACGGAAAAAGGTGGAAAACAAAGATCCGCAATGACTACGGATATATCAAAAGAACTGCGGGAGCGGACGGGGATCATGTAGACGTTTTCCTTGGTCCTGACACCGAATCCGAAATTGTATTCGTAATCAACCAAAAAAACAAAGATAACTCTTTCGACGAACACAAGGTTATGATCGGGTTTCACGACCTCAAAGCCGCAAAGCAAGCCTACATTTCCAATTATGAAAAAGGATGGAAGGGACTTGGAAGTGTCGTTTCCTTAACAGTCGAACAATTTAAAGAATGGTTGAAATCGGGATCTACAAAGAAGGAGTTAAAAAATCCTAAAATAGAATTTCTAAAATCAAAACTTTCTCAGATGAGTCTGAAAAGATTGGTTCAGACCACATTAGAAGGAAATACTTTACTCGAAATTTCAAAATCTTCTCTTTCAACGGATAACTTTCAAAAATCAATTCAAAGAGAATTCAAAGACAAAAGCCACAAAGAGATTTTGAAAGGTTCTCTGGATGTTGTAAAGGAATCGGTTCCGCGTCTTGAAAAAATTCTAAAAGCACTTATTGGACGACCGCCTTCACCGATGAATCATCCTTCGGTTTGGAGGGATGGGAAAACCCATGTCAAAACCGAAAAAGGTTGGCGGGTTCTTCCGAAAGGAAGAGAGAAAAAAGAAGAAGAACCGGTAAAAAAGAAAAGGGAGAAAAAAGTTCAGGAAACAAAAAAAGGAAATCCGGTTCCAACAAAACTTCCCTTTAACAAACTTCGAGTCATAAAGCAATACACCGCAAAAGAAAATTACGATCGAGATCAGATCAATTCCCTAAAAGAACTTATAAAACAAAACGGATATGATCCACAGTATCCGATGGCTGTTGACTTAAAAGATAACGAATGGACAGTCGTAGCCGGACATCATCGTTACGAGGCGATCAAAGAACTCGTTGAAGAAGGAAAACTACCGGATAGTTTTGAAATTCACGTAGTGCCAAAGTCATTTCAATCCGCAAATGACAGACTTGTCGCACAGGTAAGTGAGAATCATAGACGTGTTGTAAATCCTACCGACGAATCAAGCGCGTATGCTGAGATGATTGAAAACGGATGGGATTCCAAAAAGATCGCTGAAAAACTCGGGAAAAAGGTAGGAGAGATTGAGAAGCGTCTTGCTTTAAAAAATCTTAGCCCTGATCTTTTTAAACTCGTATCTAAAAAAGACCGATCTCTCCCGCTCGGAGTGGCTGAGGTTATCGGAATGTTTGCCAAAGACAAAAACGATAAACCGAATCATACAATTCAGATTAGAGCGTTTAAATGGTATGTGGAGAACAAGACTAAGTATCCCGGAAAAGGACCGGCTGTCGTTCAAAACTATATCAAAGAACTCCAAAGCGGGGAGTTTGATAATTTCGATTTTGATACTGTAGCGACAAACGTTCAAAAAGAAGCTCTGCGTTCCGTCGGATCAATGGAGAAAGCCGCGACAAATAGAAAAATGCTCGATACTATGCTTGACGGGATCCAAAAAACGTATAATCGGATTTTAGGGGATAACGTAAGCGCACTTTCTCAAGATTTCTCTAAAGAACTCGCGGCCTCGATTGCAGTAGCCGCAGACAAAGGAATAGGTTCTGCTTCCGTAATCGGAAGACTTGGAGCGATCATTCAGGATCTTAATATAATCAAGGATTCGATACAATCAAAACTGAAAGAGATAGAAGACGATTCGAATACCGGAATGCTTTTTGCAAAATCACATCTTTTTGACGTAGAGGAAGCGATTCTAAAATTGAATGAACTAAAAGAAGAATTTAAGCCTCCGATTGCCGTATAGAATTTTAGAATACGGAATGAACAACAGACCATTTCGTCATCACCCTGACGTATTAAGAATCCGCGCGCTTTTTACCGAAGGGTTATACTTCCAAGCCCTCACACAGAAATCCTTCGATGATCTTTTCGTAGCAATCGATTTTACGTTTGTGGAAAGAGACGCGCTTAAACTCGAAAGAGACGTTCTCTTAGAGTTTTTAAAAAAGCGCGATCTTTTAGGAGACTATGAGAGAGAGCTTCAACATCCCGAACTTTCTGATCTGGAATAAAAAAGAAATACAAAAGAAATTCCGAATAATCCAAAAATCCAAGAAACATAGTGACCGTTTTTCTCTCTTCCTTCAAAGGTCAGAGAGAGAATCGGAAACGCTGTGACCGAAAGCCAAGGGGAGAAATGATTTCTTAAAATCAAATTCCAACCGGACCGGTTAATAAGAACCGTTGAGGTAATTCTTGGGAAGGTAAGAGAGAAGAGAAGGGATTTCAGTTTCTTTTTTAGCTTCATTATTCTTTAACTCTTAAATTCTTCCGCTAATTTTTTGGCTTCACTCAAACTTTGAAAAACTTTAGAAGAAACGGATTCCACAACCGAGTTTACGTCTTGATTGGAATAGAAAGCGGAAATAGCTTTCTGAGAGAGATTGTGAAAGATAATATCCTGGCTATTCTCCGGGAAACTATCGCTTAATTCTTTCGCCTTTTGAAGAAGAGACCGGACCATTTTACTGGCTACACTTTCTTTAAGACCTAAGTTTGTTTCGATATTCGAAAACTGTTCGATGTTCTGATAAATAAGCTCTTGGTTCAATGTTTTTCCTCCACCACAACAACTCATATCAGGATTCTCTTTTCCATTTGCCTATCGGGCAAGATTCAGATTTAACTTTTGTTTTGAGTCGGACGAAACAGAAACAAACACTGCATTGCTCGGAGAAGATTCTTTTTACAAGGAAAGGACAAGAGAGACAAACCTCAAGACGCGATTCAGAAAAAGTTAAGGACTCTTTCATACCATTAGGACCACAGTCTTCCAGGAACCGAGTAGGTTGTTACGAGAGTCCACTGTAGAAATTCGTATTTAAAGACTCTGTATCGTGTATACCAATTTGGGATATGACACGTATTGCAGTTGTTTATACAACAAGTAGAGGTACAACAAGGAACAAAAGCTGTCCCTCCTACCCAACAAAGACCGACTGAAATAGTTTTGGAATATCCGGCGGGACACTTCGGACAATCAAACCAAGGACCGAGTTGAAAACATTCGTTTTGACCGCCGCACTGTCCACAGTCTGTGACCGGTGTACCGTTATCAATGTGAGCATCGACGACGTGCCAAAGATCCCCGACAGAATAAGAACCTTGCGGATAAACATCATATCTGTTTGAGCCGTAATTCCCCACCCAATGACCGCCCGCTCCGGGAACCGGAGAGATTGGACCAGTAGGCGGGGTTATGCGAAAGGGTGCCAGCTACCTCCCTCGTCAATACTCCAAAAGGAAAGGTTTCCTTGCGTTCGTACTCTCCATTTTGCGGATGTAAATCCGAGTGAGGGCGTGGTTCTTATAAACTCCTTTTCTTCGATAAAATCAAAAAGCCAGTTTATCGCGGACGCAAGAGAGTCGTTATCTTCGATCCCTGGATTTAACTCGACGTCTATTCCGATGAGAGCCGGGTCATATACGGGAAGAGTCCTTACAAGATTTGTGATCGGACCTGAAGAAGAATTTTTTTCATAAGAGAGAAGCTCAAATCTACCCGGAGTGGAAGAGGGTAGGGGAGCTGTCCCACTCCATTGTTCAAATAGATTTGTTCGATATGATTTTCTTGTCGGTCTTACCTGTGGTTGAAACCTTTCTGATTCAATATTCCAAACCTGTACCGCGGAGTTTTCTGTTAGAAGTGAATCAAGAGAGAATTCATAAATTCCACAAAGCGCACCTTGAGAGGGAGTAAGTGTTACCGATGGAAAAAGATAAACCGAATCAGGACGTATAACGAGCCCAGGTCCGACAAGAATAGAATGATTGTCAGGAGAACTAACCTCGAATCCGATCGCGGTATCCGTCTTTCTTCCGATTGTAGCAAGTATTGAGGTAAGAATTGCCGGAATTGCAGAGTTTTGCGGTTCCGCTCCAGAGAGTCTATTCAGATCGTTCGAGGAAAGTTTTTGAAACTGGTTGTGATAATAAATTTTAACTTCGTTGTTTTGTAACGGAATTTGAACCTCAGCCATTTGCCTCTCCTGCATACACAGCGGTTCCAGCGGCAAGAATGCGCGTTGCTTCGGTAAGTTGAAGGTTTGTAATTTTAGTCATATCATCCACAACGATATAACTTGCACCACGATCGGGGGTTATAATTCCTGAAACCGCTTTCGTTTCGGGACCGGGAAGTGTTAGACCTAAATCGCTTGCGGAATGATCGGTTGCAAAACCTAACTCATCACATCGAAGAACTGCGAACAAGGGCGCGGGGAAAATTTCTCCAAGTTTGGGAATTGTCGGCTCGTTAGAAAGTACGTATCCGATGATATAACCGACAAACTCTTCATCCGTCATTCCAACAGGTCTTTCGATACCTAAAAACTCAGCCCAGAGTTTTAAAAAGTAACCCTCGGCGTTTGAAAGCTCCGCGCACTTCGTAGCCAATTCTTGATAGCGTAAATGCCACTCGATCGCGTTAAAGAGCGCGCCCTTATTTAAGTCGTTTATATTCGTTACGGGACTTAGCTCGGGTCTTTCCGCATTTCCGAAAAGTTCTCTAAAGACCGGATCGGTTGAGTTTATCTGAGGTATGGATTCAAGAAGTTTATTCTCTGACATTTTAAGACGGCTCCACTCGTTCTAAGATACCTGAAACGGAACCGCCGGATGAACCTCCGGTTCTTGGAAGATATGTAGAGGGAACGACAATATCTAAGTTTTGAGGAAGTGGATTCGGAACCGGATCACTTGCAAGTTTTCCATAGAACTCATCGATTATGACCCGGTAAAAATCGGGATGCGCTTTGAGTAAGGTTCCTTCGACTTGTTTTAAAAGAACATCGAATCCTACGGGTAACGTGTTTAAATAAACCGTAATCTGATTTAAAGCGATGCTTAACGCGTCTTCGTCTTTTAACTGAGATTCTTTTTGTAATTGAAGTCGAAACTTCACTGTGATTCCAAAAACAGGAATTCTAAATACAGCCACTTGTGTCCCCGCCGCAGAGTATCCGGGATAATTTTCAGGATCTTTTAAGTCTCCCTCGATCACCTTTTGAACGAGATCTAAAAGACTTTGCGGAGGATTCGAGGTTCCGTCGCTTACATACAAATTGATCCAGCCAATTTCAAACGCACCCGAAAAGGGGTTGCAATTCGTAGTCAGTTGAACACCGGCTATTCCGGGGATTGAGGTGGCCGCTGTATAGATCCCGAGTTTAGTCGCGCGACCTAAAGAGATGATAAAGTTACGAAATCTTTTAAGTCTGCTTTCCTCACTTTCTAGATTGGTTCCACCAGCGAAGTCGGACGGATTCCAAATTCGAATATTCGGAGGAAGCTCTATATTTACCGTTCCGAGTCCTTCGAGTGTATTAATCGAAAGTCTTCGGATATTGTAATCGACTCCGGGTTTCGATGCCCGGATTTCAATTTCGCTAAAGGTATTCCCGACCGGAATCGTAACAGATGAGATTGATTCGAATTCAAGACCAAAAAGGTCCAGTTTGAAAACTGGAATCTGAATCGGTTCTGTGTGTCCGGTATGTTCGATACGAACGATTCCGACGGACACAAGACCGGGAAGTCTTTTGAATCCAAAAGCGTTATATACGCCTTCTTTAATCGCATAATAAAATCCGTTTAAGGTTCTTAGATCCCCTTCGGCGAGGACTGTTGCGATCGCGGCAATCCAGGTAGAAATTCTCGAACCCGGATTGAAATTTGATAACCTCGAACCGGAAGCAAGAAGGGAGTTCTGAATCGCGGTAAGGTATTCTAGAAAAATTTTTGGAACATACGGAGCGGCCACAAAAAGATCCGTATTCGAAAAATTGGAATCGGAGAACACCGATTAGAAAGTTTCCCCTACCCTATCATCGTGTTTTCAAGTGTCGTTGGAGGGGTAACGTCTGGTTTTAATTCTCTTACCGGAGGGGCGTTTAGCGGATCTCTTGCACCAACGTATGAACCTCAAAACGTTTTTTCTTTTGCATTCTATGAAAAAAAAACAAACGGATCGTATTCGATTTTTCAAAATCAAAACGAATACTTTTTTGTAAACGGTCCTCTCAATTACAATGAGAACTTTAAAAATAGAACTCTCGTTGAAAAAACTTTCGGGTCCGTGGTTGTAGTCGATTACGGACTCGATAACAGCGAGCTAAAACTTGAGGGTGAGTTTCATATTTATCATCTAGGACTTCCTGCAAAACCAAAGATGTCGATTCCCGGTGACTCGGGAGCGGGGTTTGTTCAATCCGCTTTTTCGGCTGGTAAGTCGATTCTAAAAAACAAAGTCGGAAGTTACTACGATAAAATCCGGAGTAGTTATCTAAGTCTTGGGGGAGGGGAGTTTAGATCCGGGTTACAAGAATTCAATGACTTTATGTTTTTCCTGCACTACTCGAGAAGCCTCGATGCAGTTGAATATTCTTCAAACGATTCCCAAGCACAAAAGATCACAAAACTTTTCTCTGAAAAAAGACTTACCTGGAAGACCCACGCGTTTGTTTTCCGAGACTATGATCGTAATCGCACAGTTGAGGTCATTATTCCTCAGAACGGGTTTACCGTTACACGTTCTGTAAGTGATACGAACACTTACAAGTATTCCCTAAACCTCGTCGTTGTTAAAGAACTGAATTCAAAAATCACGAGCCAGCTTGTAAGGAGTAATTTCAACGCGTTTCGAACAATCTCAGGTCTTATGAACGAGCTCGAGAATCTTGTAAATTTACCACTCAAGTTATCGGGGGCTTTACTCGGAGTTGCTCGCGGAATCCAGGTTTTTGCAAGTTCTACAAAAAGACTACTTTCTTCGTGGGACCGAATGAAAGACCAGTTTAACGCGCAAGGAAAACTTGCACGCGTTACGTTCGAATCTGCAAAATCCGATTTGGGAATATCAAAGAAAAAAAGAGGATTTCATGCCGAGGAAATATCCGACCTAATTGACGAAGCATACAAAAAGTCGCGAGCAAACGAAGCAGAATTCAGACAAAACATAGACCAATCAATAAATGATTGTTCCGCTCTTTTTGCACTCATTGGTCAGTTTGTTATCCCCGTAGACAATTCCGGTTCTTATGAAGCGATGAGTCTAAAGCCGGGTGCTGATTTTACAGCGTGGGTTGATAACGACGTATACAGATTTGCGATTACTGCCGATGAGATACTTCTTGAAACTCTCGCCGCACTCAATGAAGCAGGTATAGACAACGAATATACTATTCTTCATACCACCTCAAGCGATACCTGGGAAAAAATCGCGGATGAAAGACTTGGAGACGCGGGACTTGGACAAGCTCTAGCTTCTTACAACGGAAAAAGAGATTCTAAACTGGATCGTCTTGCGATTCGAATTCCGTATGGAACAAAAACGAATATTTTTACAAGTCTTCCTGAGAACCCTACACCGAAAGAACTGGAAATCGCTCTCGTTGGTTGTGATATTAAGCTTACACCAAATAGAGGAATTGAGGTTTCACCTACAGGTGATCTTGCTTTAGTCGAGGGAGACGATGCTCTTTTAAATGAGAAACTTGATCATATTGACATAGAGCAGGGTTCAATTCCCGGCGCGCCTGAGATAGGAAATCCGATTCCACCGGGAGAACTTCCCGATGAAATCCAAAGAAAGAATTATATCCCGCAAATTCTCAGACAAATAAAATCCGATCCAAGAATCACCGATGCGAAGTTTTTCGGTTCCGCGCAAGACGGTGATACACTTCACCTTCAATTTTATATAGAATCGGTAAGTGGCGGGAGTGCGATTATTTCCGTATGAGGTCAGGTTTTTCAAACGACGCATTCGATTTTCAAGAAAAACCTCAATCACCGGACGCACGTCTAACACCTGCGATTCTTGCAACCGTGACCGATGTTCTTCCGAGATTTCGTGCAAACGTTTTAACAACCTTCGGAGAACCTTACAAAAAGGTACGATATTCCGGTCCTTTTTTAAAACAAAACGGGAATGCACATGGCCGAGCCTTCGGATTAAAAAAAGACCAGCTTGTTCTTTTAGAATTTATCTCCGGTTCCTATCGCGCTCCTGTGATCACACAAATCTTTCCGTTTGCTGTCAAAGACTCCGATTTATCGAATCTTCAAAATTTCTGGTCCAAATATAGTTTTCTTGATCCCGAAAAAGATATAATTGATTTTCACGAGTCTGGATACTTTGTCCGGCAAACGACAAGCAAGATCGAAATCTATAACGAGAATCAAGAACTTGTTTTCTCACTCGACTTCGAAAATAAAAAAGCAAAACTGAAAATTGAAACTTTAGAAATAGAAGGTGAGACAACGTTTAAAGGGAATACGAATTTTCAAGGGGATCTAAAAATAGAAGGAGATACAGATCAAACAGGAAAACTTTCAGTCAGTGAAGACGTAGTGATCGCGGGCGTTGCCGTAAAAACCCACGGCCATACCTACTCACCCGGTCCTCTACCACCAACAAAAACAGGACCGCCGATTTAGAATTTTATTTAAAACTTTCGGTATGCCTACTCTTGGAAGTACCGAACAAAAAGAAATCAAATCGGTTCGAAGCTCGTTCTTTCTTCCTCCAAAAGCCTTCGCTCTTGAGATACGTCTTCCCGGAAAGAATTCAAAAATCTTTTTTCCAGTTGAGCATGTTTCAAGTATTAAATCCCATCGCTCCATTTCTGCCGGAAAGGGCGGAATCTTTTTATCTATTCCCTATCAAGAGTCTTACTTTGTTCAAACAAGCGGTGAAACCTCGCTTCCGCTTTCTCAAATCGAAGAAGGGGAAGAGATTCCTTTCCGTGAAGTATTTCCTATCCGAAGTATCGTATATTTGTATATCGATGTAGGAGAGAGAAAAGAAAAAAATCCTGTTTTTAGAAAACTAAACGTTGGGAAGGTCAAGAATGCTTCGCGCGAGTATTCTGCGGATGGAAAAAGTTTTGTAAACGTGAATATCTCACCGATTGAAACAATTCTTTCGGATACTGACTTTTTTATCGACTATCAAAGACAAGATGGTGAACCGGCGGCGCGCTCCGATGATTCTTACGCGGGTGTAATCACAAAGGCCGCGGGTGTTTTTTTACAAGGACAGCTTTCTGATTTAATTCGTAATTTTTGGGACGAGTTTTTTTGTAAATTGATGAATGTTTCGCGCTACGCGGACAAAAACATTCTTTCTCCGACTACCTCACAAGACTCGGATGCAATTCTTTCGATCCTTTTACCTGCGCGGGCTTATACGGAATTCTTTGCGTATGAATCGCAAGTACTATCTTCATTTTCAATCGGTTCTTATATTAATTTTTGGGAAATTTTAAGGTCGTATGTTTCGGAACCGCTCTACGAACTTTTTGTCGATCCTCTCGAAACCTTTGACCTTGAAGGAGTATACGGGAAAGGGGTAGCCTACGGAGAATGTGGATCTTCAAGCGTTGAAGAATACGAGGTAGGAAGTCAAGAAGCGAAGGTAATTTTTAGACCAACTCCGTTTTATATGTTTGGGTTGGACGGGTTGTATCGTGATCTTGAAAATTTCTCGATCGATTCATTTTACACCTTTGAGATAGACGATTTAAAAAATTTTCGAATCGAGGATTCCGAAGAATCCGTTATAGTCGGAGTTCACGTAATTCAAAACACATTTCAAAGTTTTGGTACAATTCTTTCAGAACCAAAATATGACGACAAGTTGCGAGCAATCTTCGGACCAAAACTTTTACACGTAAAAGTTGCGGGTCTTGTTTTTCGGGAAGAAAATCTCACCTCATCCAAAAAAGAAAATTACAAGGGTGAGCTTTCCAAAATCCGTGATTTGCTTTTTCAAATTTTTTGTAATCGTGAAGAGTTAAAGTTTTCTTCCGGTTCTTTTGAAACTGGATTTGTTCCTTTAAGACCCGGAATGCCTTACAAAATCGTAATCGATCCTTCCAAAAATTATCCAATTCCGATCGAGGATATACCGGAATTCGGATATATCACGGATGTAATCGATGAATTCTCTCCGGGTCAAGCAAAGGCTTCCACGAGTATAAATTTCAAGTGGAGTCCTACGAAAAGTGTCTATTTTGAAAGAACCTGATCGAGCGGTTTTACATCCGTAATTTCGAAAAACTCTGTAAGTGTATCACCATCGTTCGGACCCGTTCCAATAAACCAAACATCAGCGGGGAGGTCTGAAAAGGTTTCAGTCAGTCCATTGGATTTTTTTAAAAACCGAATCGGATATGAAATTGGTATTTCAAAATGGTCTGTTCTTTGAAGTGTTATTCCTTGAGCTTCACGCAGTCCCTTCGCGGAAATGAGCTGGCCGTTGTCTGCCTCGATTACTATATCACTCGCGTACTCTTTCATTCTAAAATCTCCTTTGTAAAAAATCGAAGTACTATAGTTATACAGCGTTTCTTTGTCAAGAAAATACGAATTAATTATCTTCTGTTTTCAACTTAATCTAACGAAAGACCCACCTCTCCGATTTTTAGTATCATACTAAACTTCTCCAAAATGATAGGCGTAAGAGAAGTCGTTCGAGAAACACTCCACATCCTAAAAGGAAAAAAACTCCAAGATAATGCTATATCCACTCACAAAAACTTGTCCGTTTGGAAAAAGTTTGCTGGACTTGAACATCCATGGAGACAGATAAAAGCACCTCCAAAGTCTCACATCCATCACGGAACATCCGAGAAAAAGGAACATACAACCTCTCACAGCTCTCAAAAAAATATTCATTCAACACATGGTAAGGAGGAATTCAAGTTAGAAGCCGAATCGGTAAAAAGGGAAAAAGAAACCGATCCGGGTCAGCCGCTTCTTTTCACAAATCTTCCAAAGATAAAAAACTCACCATATCCAAACAAAAGACCGGTATATGTTCCTGGAAAAATCAATGACCTCGGATCTTTGATTACAGAAATAAAAAACTCGCTTCTAAATTCCGGTCTTGAATCAAAAGCAAAAGAATTTTTGGAACTTGCTTACAAAGGTGAAAATGATCTTAATAAAATTCTAAATATCTGCTATCGTTTCGTTAGTATATCTTCGGATAACGTAAATAAAATTACACGTTCTCTCGTTTCTGAAAAAGTAAAGGAAACGAAAAGAACTCTTTCCGAAGCGATGCTCGGAAATGACAACGCATCCGGCGAACATGACGTTCAAGCGAGCACTCCTAAAATTCTTCAAAGTAGTTTTCTTCCTGAAATTATTAAGGAGCTTAACGAAGATGGTCTTTCCGTTTCTGACAAAAAATTTATTGAGAGGGTAAAGACCTCAATCGAAAGAAAACAAATTCCTCATACGATAAAAACGAAGATAAACGAGGAGTTAGCACGACTTGAAATCAAAGAACCTTCGATCGTTCTAAAAATTATAAAAACATATATCAGTGATTCTCTTCTTAAATATAACGAAAAAAATAATCCGAAACCGATCGATGACGATTCTCCAATTAAAAGAAGCGTAATTTCTTCCAAATTTAGACATCTCGCTGACAACATGGAAGAGGCGATTCAGCACAAAGAAAGCCCGCCTATATCCAGACAAAATAAAACGAGAAGAAGAATTGGCATTGCGGCTTCGATGTATGATCAATCTGTCAAATTACGAAAAATTCAAGCGGCACTTTATGGTCTTGCTAACGAGGTAGAGGACGGAAAACTTCCCGAGTATCTTAAAAGTATCAAAAGTAAAAATGATATTGAGGAAATTATTTCGACTTACAAACACCTAGATTACTATCGTCAGATTCCTAATTCTAAGGAATTGAATCCATTAGATTCAAAAGTTTCGGTTAGGTTTTATAAATTTCCGTTGGACTCCTTTTACGAGGATACGCAAAAAGAAATTCGAATTAGTTCAGATGGTAAGGTAAACAATCATTCCTTAGATTGGGCTTTGAAGAAAGGTCTGATAACAAAAGCAGAATATAAAACTATCCTCAAGCACACTTCAAAGGACAAGAATTCTCATTACGAATCTTTTCAAGTAAGTGATCTTGAAAATGCCGAAGAACTAAAACGGATATACGATTTAAAAGATAATCTTAAAGACAATTTGTATGTAAAGCCCGCAGAGAAAAAATCAAAGAATACAGTTCTAATCAATGGAACGAAATACGAGTTTTATTTTAAAGGAAAAAAGGATCGAAGTAATTATCAAAAAAGTATCATAAAGATTCTTCGCCTAGGTCTTGATACATACAAAAAGGTTGAAGACGCGGGAAAATATATACAAGCTCTTAGCGAAAATAACAAAGGTCGCGGACCGGATCCAAAAAAAAGAGAAATTCAAAAGTTAGAAGAAAACCTCGTCGGAGTAAAGATTCCAGGTTTTTTCCCGACCCCGAAACTACTCGCGCAGAGACTTGTAAAAGAAGCAGAAATTTCTTCAGGTATGGAGGTCTTAGAACCCTCAGCCGGAAAAGGAGATCTCTCCGAAGAAATTCAAAATTTAACGGGAATCAAACCTGACACGATCGAGTATTTTAGTTCTCTAAGAGAAATTCTACAAAAGAAAGATTTTAACCTCGTAGGAAGCGACTTTCTAGAATTCAAAGATAAACTCTATGACCGAATCATTATGAACCCTCCTTTTGAGAAGGGTCAGGATTTGGAACATGTTCAACACGCGTATTCACTCTTAAAACCAGGCGGCCGCCTTGTTAGTATCATGTCCGAGGGACCATTCTACCGAGAGGATTCTAAAGCAAAAAATTTTAGAAAATGGTTAGAGGACGTTGACGGGGAATCGGAACAACTTCCTTCCGGTTCATTTCTTGGACGCGATTCCTTTAGACAAACCGGTGTAAATACAAGGATCGTAATCATTGAAAAACCAAAAGCGAAAACAAATTCGAAAATTACCAATTTCGAAACAAAAATCACGGATGAGTCTTTTGATTCAAAATCTCTTTCCGAGGCAATGCGCGGAAACAAAAACGCGGAAGGAGAACATAGTACCGTAAAAAATCTAGAATCCGAGGTATACAATTCTCATCCAAATACGAATGATCAAGTTCTCGAATCAATAGATAAAGATGACCCTCCAAAGGATACGATTAAAAAAATTGATCTAACGGATGTCAAAACACTGCTCGATCATAAAGAAAAAAATAAAGAATTCAAAGATGTTAATGATCGCGTTCCCGGTTCGCGGAAAGAGATGGCCGCGATTGCGAAATTACTTAAATTATCCGATCTAAATAAGCTAGATTCCGCAACAGCGGAGCGCGTCGTTAAAAAAGATAGGGTACTTCCTCCGTTTGATTTTACGGAGTACAAGAATAAGGGAGAGGAGGGAGGCTTAGTTTTTTTAAAATCTAAGTTATACGACTCTATCGCTTCGAAACCTGCGGATTCGGATTATGCAAGAAAGGAATATGTCCTTAACTTAAAAGATATTCTCGATCCGATTCTTAACGCAAAATCTATAGCTGAAATTACACAGTATGCGAATTCATTTTCAAGACGAACTCTACACGATTATAAAATCATAGTTCGTTCCGAAATAGATAATTTTCAAAAGGAAATTCTTAGTTCAGATCGCACGAAAAGTTCTATGGACTCCATTTCTGAAAAATTTAAGAAAATAATAGGAGATATGGTTCCCGGAGCCGAATCGATCATTGAAAAAATTGTAGGCGGGGAGATTAAACAAAGTTTCGAAATCGACCGTGAATTATACTCCCTAATGAACAAATATTACTTTGTAAGTGATACAAATAAGGGGCTAAGAATGTTGCCCTCCGTTTACGGAGATCGATTTTTTAATCTCCTTATGTGTAGAACTGATCCATCGATAAGAGTTTGGCGCGAAGCATTGCAGTATAATCCTCTTAGTGAAGAAACGGCGGCTAAAAAATATAAAGACTACGTTGAAAAAAAGAAATTGCATTCAATTAACCAAAGTACCACTTTTTTAAAAATTTATCCGACGTTAAAAGAGTTTAAAATAAAAAATCCTCAATATAGCGATGAAGCCGCGAATAAAATATTCACGGAAAGAACAAGTATTAAAGAATCTATAACAAGGGAAGAATGGTCTAGGATTCCACTCAATAATGTTCGAGATTCGGATTGGTCATGGGCAGAGAAAAAAAAATCAGAGAAGAAAAATACTCCAAATAATAGTAATCTAAAACGCTTACCTTTAGGAATAATTTTAAGAGAGAACGGGAGAACAATTTCTCCTGGTGAAATTTCTTCAAAAGCACTTACGGAAGAATGGGGATTTAAGTCTGTCCAATTTGGTAATTATATGGATGATAAATCCTCTAAAGATCATTTAACACGGTTTGTTGCTTCATTAAAAGATTTAGAGGATGCACTTGAGATCGATATGAAAAGGGCGATCACTCAAGGAAATCTTAATATGGCTTTTGGTGCGCGAGGAAAGCCTGGTCAATCTGCGAGTTATAGTTCTTCCTTTAGAATCATTAATGTTACAAAGACAAAAGGGGATGGATCAGTAGCTCACGAATTTGGTCATTATTTCGATCATCTATGTACAGAAAACGATGCCAAGCGAGACAAAAGTCATTTTATCACTATAAACCCGAAAGGTGTTTTCTCAGATTCGATAAAAAAACTTTTTACAGTAATCAAAAATAATCCCGATGGAACAAAAACGAATTTCTATCAGAATGCTTTATCGACAGGAAGCAAAGAACTTGTACAGAGAGAAGAGCTATTCGCGCGTGGTTTTGAGGCTTATGTTGAGGATAAACTAGCGGAAAAAGGAATGATGAATACTTATTTAGTATCTCCAAATAGAATAACGGAAGGGATGCACCCGATATTAGCATTTCAAAATGAGATTAAATATCCGCAAGGGGAAGAGAGAACTCGAATTGTTAATGCGATCGACGATTTTGTAAATGTTTTTAAAAATAAATTTCATCTTTTAAAACCGCTCGATAAGACCGCTCCGAGAATTTCAAGCCAATTTGAAAACTATATAACTATCAGCGATATAGTTAAGGAAAAGAAAAAAAAGAATCCGATTTCTCTCTTTAAGGATGAGACTTGAGGATATGGACAATTATGAAATCCTAAAAGGACTTTTTCTTTATACGCTTTTATCGAGTCTACTTTTCTGGTGCTCACTCGGCATTTTTGCTCGTTTGGTTTATGACGCTTTTTATTTTTTTCGATCAATGTTTGTAGAAGACTCCGAGCAGAATGAATATTCACATAAAGATTCAAAAGTCTAAATGCCGACATTCCTCGGTCCTTATTCTTTCGATGATTTTCTTGAGGATTCCATTTTGAAAAACCTTTTTGTTTCCGAAACTGAAATCGATTTTTCAAACCCGCTCGGTAGCTACAACCTGGGCGATGTTTTGGCAATAAATTCTTTAGTCTCGCATTTATTCGTAAAGGTGATCGTTCCTTTTGACGGAAACCCTATTTTAACAATCGGGGATACTACGAGCGTTGATAAGTGGTTTGACACCGGCGGTTTGGATTTGTCTGAGGCAGGGGTATTCTTGGGGGTTGTTTTGGAGAAAATTTCTTCGATGACCCAGGCAAAAATATATTGGAATCCAAATCTTTGTTCGAAAGGCAAAGTAAACGTGTTTCTATTTTCGAGTGCAGTATAAAATTATTAAATTCTAAAATATAAACGAAAAACTTACGAATTCAACTGTTCTCGAATATAGTCCCGGCTATGACTTTGGAGAAAAATAAAGTTTATAAAATATTCTACATGGGTCTACCTATGCGCGGGTGGATTGGTGAAGACGGGAAATGGGTTCTTGAGGGATTTTTTTCGAGATTTTTTCGACTTCTGAAAGTTTCGGAAGAAGGATGGATGGTTATAGTCTACGATTGTAGTTATTTCATCGTTCTTTTTAAATTTCTACGTGGCGACTATACCGAAGAATAATTGTGAACCTGAAATTCAAATTCACAATTATATTATTCAATTTATTATTTTAATCGCGGTTCGCAAATTTGAATCAGCTCTTCTTCGATCGATTGGCCTAACATTTTAATTAGATCCGTTCTAAAAACGTTGTCCAAAACGATCTCGATATATTTTCGATTTTCAAGATTCTCGATTCTATAGATCCTCATTCCATTTCGAATCACTATATACACAATTAAATTATTCATTTTAAAATTTCCTTCGAGCATATCAGCCCTAATCTATATTTTGTAAATCTTCGGAAGAATTCTTAAAAAAATTCTTTCGACTGATCCGTTTTCGAATCATTTTAACCGCCGATTCCACTTTTTCGAATATGAGTAGTCTTCATGCAAGAGACTACGTTTTTACATCCATTCCAGATTTTAAAAGCAAGTCCTGAAGACAGGACCGGTGCGATTAAAATCTTGGTCAGAGCTTCTTCGGAGCGAGAGGACAAAGAAGGAGAGGTGATCCTTAAATCTGCGTACGCGGATCAGGATATGCGAAGTGAATTTACCTCTCAAGGTTACTTCGATTACAACCACCTTACCGATATAATCGATAAAGAAATCAGAGAACTCAAAAAAGAAGGAAAACTAACCGGTACGACACTCGTCGCGCTTCAAGACGCGAAAACAAAAGCGATTATAGGCGCACCGGAACAGATCGGATTTAAAGACGATTTTCCTTCTCATCTTGGAATCAAAAACGACGGCGTATATATCCAAGGCCGCCTTTTTCCAGGAAACAGTTTCGCCGAGGAAATCAAAAAAGGTTTACAGGCAGGTTTCAACGGTTGGGGAGCTTCGGTAAGCGGATTTGCAAGAAGAGAAGACTATCAAGGAAATAAAATTCGAAAAATCCAACTTAAAAAATGTGCCTTAGCTCCCTTGCAAGAGGTTATTAATCCGGACACCTCTGTTCAACTTCTTAAAGGTGCAGTTTATCTTCGTGATTTAGAAAAATCCGAACTCGTTGGAGTTTTGACCTCACCTGGACCAACCACACTCCAAGAAAACCTAGAGTTAGATAGGATTTCTCGCATAGAAAGAAAACTCGCCTTTCTTACAAAACTTTTTCAATCCGATCCGATCGCGCAGGACCGCTTTGTCGAATTAATTTTTAACGATATTGAGGATCGTATAGTACATCAGGGAATGGAGTGTCGCTCTTCTTTGATCAGATCCATTCTTTTATCGGAATACAGCATTGAAGGAGAAGACTTAGAAAATCTAACCGACGCTCTTTTTCTAAAATTAAACGGAGAAAGATTATGATTTCCGATGCGATAGATAGACTTCGATCGCGCTTGACTACTAAGCCGATAAAGAAGTCTGAAACTCCGGGTACTCCGGATTTACAAACATTAGCGTCAAAGGTTACGACTCTTCTTGATTCTGGAAGCGTTCTTCCTGAAACGGATAGTGTAAAAGAATGGGCGGTTGCACATGGTGTCCCGGATTCTGATGCCGGATCGTTTGCGGAAGACGTGATAAACGCGTATTTCGATGAAGCAGACGATGAAGACGAAGAGATAAATAAATCTGAACTCGGTTCAGATGATGACGACGAAGAAACGGATGAGAAGGAAGAAAAGGAAATAAAGAAAAAAGACAAGGAAAAAAAGAAGAAGGAGGAGGAGACCGAGGAAGAAGAGAAAGAAAAAGAAATTGAAAAAGCAAAACTCGCAATCTTTCAAGAATTTAAAAGCACGTTAGAAATTCTAAAATCCGGTCAGGAAACACTTGCGGCCGCAATCGAGCACCTCCTCGATCGATCCGAAGAAACAGAAGAACTCTCTTCTTCAGTTCAAAGACTAAAATCCGAAATCGGATCTTTATCCGAGAAACCGAATTCTGAAAAAAATCCTGTAACGAAAGTAAATCAAAACGGCAAATCCAGTTTGGGTTCCGGTGTTATAGCTGGAACTGATCGAGAAAGAGTAAGTAATCAAATAATCAAAGGCATTGAACTAGGAAAATGTCAGCTCGAAGACGTGGCGTACTTCGAGTCTACTTGGAAACTGTCTGATCGCGCTCAAGCATTTTTTAACGAATATAAGGAAGTGCTAAAGAGTGGGTCCACACACATTTGAACAACTTGTAGAAATTAAAAAAGCGTTTGAAGCAAACACCGCTCAAAACGGAGCTTCTCCTTTTATCGACTTCAGCTCATCGGGTGCGGTTCTCTCGATGCAATCTCTCGACAAAGTGTTTGTTGCGACCGTTTCCACAGACAAAGACTTTAAGTTTTTAAAAGAAACTCCTAGACGAAATATCAATCAGGTCATCGCGGAATACAACAGAAACAAATCGCACGGTGGCGGTTGGTACAATTCTTCGTACATTGGTCAGTCGGACGAACCGACTTATCGTGACGCGGTATTTGAACGTCTTTACAACGAAGTCAACTATATCGCCGAGGGGTTTAGCTATAACAAAGTAGTCGATACTGTCAATAACTCACAAGACCCAGAACTTGCTCAGTCAAACGCCGCTCTCAAGCGAGGAATGGAATCCCAGATGAGACGGATTTGGTTTGGAAAAAAGGATCTAAACAAACTCGAACAAGATGGATTTGAAACTCAAATTAAAGCGTTAGGTAACGACTTCTATACGGATTGTCGCGGGTCTCTTCCGGCGGTCGATCAAATGAAGTATTATTCTTCGCAAATCAGAACAAGACATTTCGGTCTTGTCAATTATGCGAAAATGCACCCCGCAACAAAAGCCCTGTATGACCAAACGTATGATCGTTCGGGAAATGGGATCGTTATTCAAAACAACAACCAGACGCCGGGTTCGACAACGATGTCAAACGTCGTCAGTGGAGTCGCAGATTCAAACTCAAAAGACGGAGTTATTGTTTTTGACGATGACATTTGGATGGATCGTCACGAGTGGGGAGTTCCGCTCAGACGAGATCAAAACGGACATTGGGTAGAAGGTCCAACCTCGGATACACATTCTCCGGCGATGCCGTCGTTTAACGTATCTACTTTGAATTCGGTTCCGGGTTCTTTATTCACAGGCTCCTATGTTGGTGATTACAAGTACAGAGTATGTGCAGGGGATCTAAAGAATTGGTCTAAGGCAAGTTCCGCTCAAAGTATCTCAATCCCTTTAAACGGAGCTTCAGAACTTACGATCACTCCCGGAACGGGCGGGGTTCCTGAGACACGTTATGCCATCTTCAGAGAAACCGGACCGAACTCGGGAATCATCCGCTACATGCGGGAAGTTAAGAAAAACACTGCGGGTCCGACGACGATCGTTCAAGACCTTAACGAAGATTTACCCGGTACGACGATTATGGTTATGGGGGATTTTAATAGTAAATCCTCTTCCGACGATACAAGAACTCTGATACTTTCCGAGCTTCTCGGATATACGAAAACTTTGTTTCCGTATGGTGCAGGCGGGGTGGTTCGTTCCCGACTTGGAATCGTAGAAAACTATAGCGTTCTACAGATCCTTGCCGAAGAAAAGTTCCGGGTTTTTACGAACGTTCCTGTCAGAATCTAAATCAATTCCTCAATATTCAAATTTTCTAATTAAAAGGGGCGTTCGCCCCTTTCTTTCTATATGAACTTTGATCAGTTATACAAGAAAGGAAAGTTCCCGGATACCGAAAGAGTACTTTATCAAATCGCAACAGCGGCGAGAGAGTCCCTAGTCACAAACACATTAGCCGCAAAACCGAGCTGGTGGGGTCGGATGGCGATGTCAAACAAGGCCGGAGGCGGCGGAGGTATATTACTTCGTAGGATTCCGGGCGGGTTCCAAGTCTATCATCCGAATAAAGGAAAATACAATTATCTTGCGGTTCTTGAAAAGGGTAGGGGACGTTATGACATGAGACCTTCTTTACTTGGAGGGAGCCGCGCCCGTATGGGTGAGAACGGTCCGTATGTAATCGTTCCAATAAAAAAAAACGAGGACGGAACTCCTGTAAGTCCCGAAAACAATTTAATCAATTCCGCTATTATAAAGATCGGAACTTTTCGAGAAGAGAATGCTCATGGACAGACGGTCACACGAAATAAATACAAGTACCGAATTGATGCCGGAATGGCTGGACGGGGGAATGCGTTTGTCGCCGAACAAAAATATAGAAACGGGAACGTTCAACGTTCTTACTTAAAGTTTGTCGTGGTCAATGAAAAGAGTACAAAATTCTTTCAACCTGTAATCCCCGCTCAAAAAATCTTCGGACGAGTTAGAGAGGATGTAGATAAGGCTTTAAAATCGAAGATCCTTCGAAGAGCAGTAGCCTCGGACACAAAAAATCTAATTCAGGAACTTTTACAGAAAAGGAAAAAGAAATGATCCATACATTTTTTCTAAATCGTTTTGGATACTTGTTAAGAAAAATTCCGATTTGAAAAGATAGTTTAATCTTTCTTTTCAATGGATCAAAGCCTTCGAGAAGAAAGTGTTCGTCGTGAGGATGGAAGAGATAAGGGTGCAATTCTTCTAACCTATCCCGCTCCGCCGGAGGATGCGGTCGTAAATTTTTTTCGAGATTGTCTTCCTTTAACCGGGATTTCAAATAGAAATTTGGACGTCCCCGTTGTTCACGGACACCCACTCTATCAAGAGGGGATTTCAACGAAAGGTCCGAACTCGAAATTTCCGAAAGTAGGAATCGAGTGCTCTTCGGAAAGACACACTCAATTTCTGGGAATGAATGATCTTCATTTTGAGAACTCCGAATCGTTTTTGAAATACTTAGAAGACATTTCTCAGTTACCTGAAAGTCAGAGACTTTCTACAAAAGCATTCTTAGACGAGTTTTCTAGAAGTAAAATTATTCAACAGGTTCAGTTAAACGTTGAATCCGATGTAATCATCACAGGATTCTCAACCGGAAACGCCGGAAGAAATACAAATAAATTTTTGTATGACGCTTGTCTTGCTGTAACTCTTCTTCTAGCAAACGATCTTCCAATACTTTATCCAGGACTTAACGTTTTCTTACCCGAGGACACCGAACCAAATCTTACAACTACCGATTTTTCAGAACCTTTTTGGGGTTTTGAGATTAAGGTCAGACTAGTTCAAACTAAATCGATTTTTCGATTAAAACCCGTGTGGTTATTTCCCGATACGAAGTCTTTCGATGTATTCCTAAAGAAAAGCCGAACTCGATTCGAGAGCTTTGATTTAGGTGAAACGAATCATTGAAAGACGATGAACTTCAATTTCAAAAATTAAAAGCGGATCCAAAAAATCTTTCAAAACCGAATACAGGTTTATCCGCTGACGAGTTTCTTTTGCAAAAAGAAAGGGAACTCGGTAAAGCCATTTCTCCCCGCTTCCGGGAGCAGTTTAAAAAGGAGCTAAAAGCAATCGCTAACAGACCTCACGAAGAGGTTTGGAGGGGGTTGTTTGGGGACAAGAGACGTTGAATTTCTTGGTAGAGGTTTTATTCAGCCGGGAACGCGCGGCGCGTTTCGAACAAAAGCACAATCAGCGGGAATTTCTCCCGATCTAAATACGCTCATTCTGATCGGTCCGGCGGACAACGGATACGATACAAACGATTCTAGTTTAGAATCTTCTAAACGAATCCTTGAGTTTGGTGGAGCCGACGAGGCTCGTTCCATTCTCTACTCCGGAGATTTAGCGGATGCGGTGATCAGCGCATTTTCTCCTTCGAAGGATTCTAGGTTTTCTTCGGGTCCGCAAACGATTAAAGCGTTAAACATTTCGCCTAACGTTCGCGCGTCGTTTACAGCAAACACGACCCTTACGGGTACAACAGTAGTTGTACAAGGTGTTATTCCCGGACCTCGGGGAAATCAAATCAGGTTCCGCGTCACAAGCGGAGGAACAATTCTCCAAGTAGGGGACGGCGATGGAATTCAAACCTCAACACCACTTGAGTCGAATGATCTTCGGATTCGCTATGTCGGGGATGCCGGGAACGCAACAATTTCTTTTGATGGTTCAGAACTTCGAATCACTCTTTCCGGTACGGCTTCGACAGATGGTTCTGCGGACTTAATCGTTCCGGTAAAGGATTACGCAACACTTCAAGAGATCGTAGGTTTTGTTTCAAGTAGAACCGGATACGAAATTTCTCTTTTATCTGCGCCGGACAAGAAAACTTCGACCCTGGATCATATTCTTTTAACCGAGAATGTCGATGTCAAATCGAACTCGGTTACTCTCAAGTCCCTCCTTTACCAACAGGAACAATTCTTTTTAGGAAACAGTCTCGCGGAGATAAAATCGGGTGCGGTCAGAAAACCTCTCTCCGACATGGCCGCCTTTGCGTATTTGTCGGGTGGAAGCACAGGAGTCGTAACTCCGCAAGCCTATCTCAATGCGATCGATACCGTATTTGATACTGAGATTTGTAAGGGCTTTTATGTAAACGTTTGTACCTCTCTTACAAGTGTTGTTCTGTATCTCGCGGACAAGCTGGCGAGCGCAAACTCTCCCGAGGGTGCGGACGAAAGATTCGGCGGAGCCGGACTTGATTTAACAAAATCCTTTGATCAAAGAATCGATGATATTAAGGGAACGAACTCCGAGTTTCTTGTTTTAGGATTCTCACCTGTCACTCGTTACGCTTCCGATCGCGTTACTTTAAAAACGTATCCGGGTTGGATGACGTCTGTTTTACACAACGCAATCAAAGCAAGTTCGAACGTACGCGAAACCGTAACCTACAAAGACCTCAACCTTGTAGATGCGCCGGAGAAACTCACCAAAACACAAATTAAAAAAGTCCTTCGAGCAGGTGGTCTTGTTATTACGAGAAAACCGAACGCTGGACCTTTCAAAATTGAATTCGCAGTCACAGCGTATCAAAGCCAAAACTTAATTAAGAATCAAGCCTCAACAATTTGTACGGCACTTGCCCTTGTAAAAGATTTCCGGGAATGGCTTGATTCCACCTTTATCGGTGAGGTTCCGACCGATCCTTCAGCTCTCGGCTCCAATCTTACGGACGCGGACATACGTACCGCCGTTATACAACGTTTTCGTAATGTGTACATTGGTCAGTATGGTTGGCTTACTCGAAACATATATACGGGTGAACCGGCGTTTCGAGAGGACTTCGATATACGACGCGACGGAGACGTAATCTATTTCGTTTTCCCTGACGGCAAGATCGTAACCCCGATCAACTATATGTTTTTCCTGATCAATCTCGATGTCGTGCGCGGCGTGAGTAACGGGGGTTGATCATGGCAAAATCGGCTAGACCAAATCCAGCGGTACTTACGGGGAATGACGCCATTGTCAAAATAAACGGAATGGCCGTGGGCTTTATGAAGAGCCTACGTGTGAATATTAACAACCACCAAGAAAGAATTCAAGCAATAGGAACAAGAAAACCGAAAGGTTTAAAATCGTTAGACTGGCAGGGAACGGCTTCGGGTGAGTTTCATATTTTAAAGACCGCGATCGAGGGAGTCGTTCAAATCGACACGTTTCACGACGAACACGCAGACGATCTTTACGACATTTTAGTAATCGACAAAATTTCAGGAAAACGTGTCGGGCTTTTAACGGGTGCGGTAAATACGGAGGGGTTCGGAATTTCTAATAACGAACTCTCAGGCCGTGAGATAGAATTCGAACTTGTTGATTGGGAACCGATGGAGGCGTTTAACTAACCTTTCAATTCTCCGATTCTCGTGTATTCGGTTTAATCTCTTTTTATGAGAATCCTTGATCCGAATACACGAGTTACTTTATCCGCGAAATACGAAGGAGAATCGTATCAGTTTGAAGCCGAAATTGCTGATCCTTCCTTAGAGATCGACATTGACATTGCGATCGCAAAACGTTTGAACGGTGCCTATCTCGAATCAATACGAAATTATACGTATGGATATATCCGTGCAACGACTACACTCAATCTTGTTATCAAAGAAATTCCAGAGAACTTTCCGATCCAAGATTTAGATAACTTCGAAAGAATCCGGGACAAGGAATTCGTGATTCATCTTTTTAAAGAATACGAAAAGAAAGAGAACTGGTTTAGATCAGAGTTAAAAAAAAATCGGGACACTCGACGCTCTTTCAAACGAGGAGAATCTTTACGACCTTCTTCTAATGACGAAGTTTCAAATCTTCCCCAGGGGAGTGAAGCACCTCGGGAACTTCTACCCGGAACAGAAACGATTTCTAATCGAAGCGATTTCGAGGGTGGACATTCAGAAACTTCTAAAGAGAATCAATCTTCTTTCCCAAAGAAAGCAGGTGATGAAAACCGAACCAGACCAATTCCTAACGGATTTATCCCCGACAATCAAAACTATCCTGGAAACGGAAGCCGGGTATTCAAAAGAGATGCTAACGCATGAAGCAAACCTCAAAAAACAGGAAATTCTTAAACTTATCGATTCCGAGTTAAAGAATGTCTAGCGAACACATAGATATTTCGGTCCGGGCAAATCCAGATTTCAAAGGTGTTGATAAGGAAATTGAGCGGGTCGCGCGAAAAGCAAAAAAAGACGTAAAGGTTCCGAGTTCTCCCGGAGGCGGAGAAGGTAGCGGAAAAGGTGGGTCTTGGTATCCTAAGAATTTCAAAAAACGTTTTAAAGAATCTGCCTCCAAATACGGAAACGGAAGTGCAATCGCAAACAAGATCGGTGCAGACGGCTCGGATCTTGACGAGACCGGTCACGGAGGTTTCTACAACGCATTAGATAAAAAGATTTCAGCGGCTAAGGATCTTCTTTCTAAGAAGAAAAAGAAAAAAGGATCTGGAGAGGAAGAAGAATCAAGCGATGGTTCCACCTCTGGCTTAACAAATCTTAGCGGTGCTAAGCAATTCTCAATTCAAAAAGCAGAACTTAAAATCCAATCCGCAAATCTGGACAAGGGAGGTCTTGGGAATCTTCCGGGTACCGGTGGAGGCGGGAACGGTACCGACGGCGGATCGGTAAAAGGTCAGACTCTTTCCTCAGCGGCGGGATCACTTCCTTTTGTCGGCGCGCTCTTCGCGGTAGCGGGTGGAGTTTTAAAAACAATCTCTGCGATCGGCGAGCAGTATCACGCCGCAATGCAATCGCAAGCCTCTACGATTGGAGCGACCGGCCGCTATCTCGGAGGAGGTGGCGGATATTTTTCAAACGCAGAGCTCGCGCAAGCAAACGTTATGCGCGGTCGCGTCACCGGTAATTCCGTTTATGGAAAAGGAAACCAAATCGATTCCGAAACAATTCAATTCGCCTCCTCACAAGGGAAGGGGTTATCTGAGGTTGTACGCGAGCTCGAGACGATCCGAAAAGAATCAAAGAATGCTAATTTAGGATATTTGCGGGGAGGCGCAAATGCTACAGGTTTCGGCGAACTTCGTCAATCTGAGTATATTTCAAAACTTGCAAGTATTTCGGAAAATCTTCGTGCGAAAGGCTACTCCGGTGATATTTCCGATTATGCTAAATTCTCTGCGGGAATCGGGAGGGGAGACGGATCCAGAATGGACCCGACTCGGAAAATGGCTCTCGCGGAACAACTTTCTGATCAAGGTAGGAACGGAGCGTTCGGAGGAGGAATCTTCGGCTCTCTGTCTATGGCGGAATCCTTTAAGGCAAACGGAGGTGACGTTTTCAAAGCGATCCGAGATTCCGAAAAGAACCCTGGAAAGTACATGTCTTCCGCACTTTCAGGTCTTGACGGCAACATGCGCGGAATTATTCAAAAAATGTCCGGCGGAAGTTTTTCGGAAATGTCGGATCTAAAATTCGGTTACAAGGATTTTGGTTCGGATAACTCTGCGATCAAAGCCGGTTACAACAAAGGTCTTGAGCTGGATAACCTGAAAAAAGAGACGTTTGCGTCGGATGTCGGCGCGGACGCGGCTCAGGTCGGTTACGATCTAAATAAGGGAATGTTAGACCTTTTCAAAGAAAATCAGAAGGCTATGAGTTCTTTGACTCAGGTGGTTGGGGGGATAGAGAAGGCTCTGCTTCCGGTAGTTTCAACGGGGATTTCCGCGATTGTGAGCGATGTTCAAAAAATTACGGGGGATTTAATGAAATTGGCGTCGATTTTTTCGAATCCGAGCGGACTGTTGATTCGGTCCAAATAAAAGACAATGTCTTTAATTTTCGATTTTAGGAGAATTTCAAAAATAATTTTTTTATGATGTTTCATTTTTTAATTTTTTTCTTGAAACAATATATAAAAAGACTAAAAAACGCAAGATTTCAACCTGAATTTAGCGATAAATTCAGTAGCCCGTAAAGGGTTAATTGGAAATATGTGCTTGTGGAACCAAATAGAATACAATTATTATTAAATGGTGCCTGGAACCCAAGGATTTTCACTCCCCCCTGGGTTCAGCGATTTCTATTTGAATCGAATGACCCATTTGATGTCCTTTTTAATATAGATGCTATAGAATTCGGGTTCTCGCAAAAATTTATTTCAATCTATCCTTCAAGCTCAACAATCAAGATCGTATGCAACAATCTTAAAGTTGAAACGATGGAATATGCGAAAAAAGTAGCGGATAGAATTCTTCAGAATTTACAGCATACACCAGTTGATTCTGCAGTCATTGAATTATCATTTGAATTAAAGGAAGTTAATGCTTCGATAGAGACCATACAATCGCTAAAAGAAATCAAAGTGGCTGGGTATGGTATTTCGGCCTTTAAATTTATAAAGATCGAACCAAATATTTTAAATAAAGAAATGTTTATTTCATTAGATAATAGCAATATCCATATTCAATTTTTGAACAAATTTAATAGAGATTCTTTTTTAGAAAATTCAATAACCGAAACTGTAACAAAAAACAAAGAGGAGGTTGTAAGATGGGTGTCAGTATAGATGAAATCTTTAGTTTTCCGAGTGTAACTTCAATTCCGAAAGAAATCCCGACTAAAAGAGTAACCATAGATACAAACGAAAAAGGGAATATAGTTAAATTCGAAATAAACGAATCAGATTATTCTAATATGCTTGCGTTACTAAATAACAAGTTAGGAGACATGGCTTATCTAGACTCGATTAAGACCTTGGCAATTAAGAACTTAATTAAGAAAACAAATTTTCTTAAATTGATGAGTGAAGTGGATCGAAATATAATTTCAGATGAAGAATTTGAAAATGAGATCCAAGAAAATGAAGAGAAGTATTTCATAGACTTGAACAAAAAAATTTCTGAACGGGATATTCATATCATTGGAAAGATTATTAGGGATTTAGCGATGGACTTAGATTCGGATCTCGTTGAAGAAATGTTTTCTTTAACCCCTGAAAATTATGGCGTTCTAATTAAAGACGTTTAGGAAATTTGATTGGCAACTTATACAACTCAATATGTTTCAATCGAATGTGATTCAGCATCGATAACGGCGAGAAAATGGATACCAGAGTCGGTTGTGAAAATAGAAAATAAAGGAAGATTTTTTAAATATAAAACTGATCGAAATTGTTGGGCAGAAAATCAGAAAGAACTTAATCCCAAAAAAGCGAAAATATGTCCACATTCCAAATTGGAATTAGGAGAAAGATTAGCTGGAGATAGTTTTCAAATTTTAATTGAAGGGCTAAAAAAATTAGATTTTGATGTCGTTAATAATTCTGCGAAACACAAAGCCTCAAGTACAACGACAAATAGATATACATTCATTCAAATAGTCTATCCGTTTAAGTTTATTGAACAACAGCTAATTAAGCAAAGCGAAATTCCGTCTTTTTCATTAGTCAAATTTGATTCTTCCCTATAATCATTGATAACGTCGTGAATCTTCCGAATATTTTAAACAAAATGATAGGATAGTGTTGTTGTCCTTAAATTTGCGCGGCTCTCTACATTAAATGAAATCGAAAAAAACAGAGTGTCATGTCATTCACTTCCGATAATGCCATTTATGTCTCATATAATGCGCATACGTTTTTGAGTGTACTGGCACATCGGTAACACTCTAGACCGGAGTCAGGAGTTAAATCGAACTAAGGCAATTAGATGCAATAATCCCAATAATTTTCTGAATGAGCAATATAATTAATACAAATGTTTTTCAATAAATTCCATTGCATCGACTTCAAAGTATTTTATCTTCGTATTGTAGAATATATTTTCAATTCTTGATTTCATCGAATCGTCAATAAATTTATTCACAATGTGAATTTCTTTTTCTTGTTCAAAAATTCCTTTACTACCGCCTTCTCTCATCATTCGTTCAAATAATAAATCCGAATCTGGAAAAGAATATCCAATTACATATATTTTCGTGCTTATCTTCATGCGCGACGTTGCTCTAAACCAAATATCATGAATAATATTTGAATCTAACTTTTTTCCAAATACTGGTGGGATAATAAAGGGAGCGTAAGGCCACGTCATACCAACCCCCTCGTTGTTAAACGTAACTTGTGTCGCCTCTAGCCATGTTTCACTTCCTCGGGTAATTGGTAAATTTAGGTAACATTCATTAGATTTCCATGGTGCTTGATGAATTGGTACTGCCCAATTCAACGAACCATGCAACTTGAATAATTTTAAATCTGATTCAATATAGTAATTTGATCCTTTAATGCTATTTTCTAAATTTCTAACTATATGCGGAATAGGGTCTAATATTGGGCCATATCCCGCCCCTGGAGTCCAAGCGCCGCTCTTAAATAGTAAATTATCCATGATTAAATCATAATTTGTAGAAATTATTGTTGCTTTATGCTTAACAATATAATTTAGCAATTTTTTTAGAATTTCTGATCTATGATGAGATCCATTTGAAATAGCTTGGATTATTTTCCGATTCACTATTATGGATGAAATTAATCCAATTAAATGATCGTAAAGTATTGAATAAATAGCTATGTTTTCTCCATTCAAAGAAAAAGGAGAATTCTGAAGAAATGTGGCTACCTTTTCAAAATTTACATTTTCCCAGGAATCACCAAAATATTTATTGATATAATCAACGAGTAAAGTTCCGTAAAGGTCGTCAGGAATTAAATTATTCTTTTTAGCTTCATATAACAAAGAATTTGCTAGCGGGAATGACGAGTCAATTGAATGACTAAATCCTGCGCCCAAAATAAATGTTGAAACGTTCATTTTAATCCGAATTTTATCGAAGATTATTAATTACTATTTTTTTCCAAATGCTCTTTATGAGATTTGTAGTTTAAATCTTCTAATAGCCCACCGATTTGTTGAGCAATTTCATCACTGCAAAATTCATTAATTAAAATTCCTTGGAAGACTTCCCTTAAGTCATGGTAAAACCATTTTTCCTGAAGCTCACTTTCTCTATGATTCCTTTCCCATAATGCAAAAATTAGATTACTTACAATTAAAAGTGCATTTTTTTCTAATTCTTTAATTACATTCGCTACAGCTTCTCTAACTTGAATATCTCCGATCCAATTATCTGTCATCTTCTTCTCGAAACCAAAACGTAATGATTCCTTATAATAATATTCAAAGTCCGGTTCATCGTTAATTGACAATGGAACTATCGTACATAACATAGAGGAAAGAGCTTGATTTAAATGTTGCTTGTTTACATCAACAAGGTCTTTAATGCGAGCTTTAATTAATCTTTTTTGTCCAACTGGTAAAGAATTAAATCCTTGAACTGTAATGCTAGATAGGTTAGTTTGAATTTCTGCAAGCGATCCAGATGATAACACATCAGAAAGTGTGGATTTCGGACGTTGCGACTCGGTTAATTTTTTTAGAAACTCTTCCACAGACTTTATTCTAGTATCTTTTGGATTTAAACATTCTTTAATTAACGCATCCAGTGTAACAGGTATGCTTTCATTTGCGGCAGATAGATTGTTATAATCGCCTACCCTGGGCCTATGTCCTGATAAGCATTCGTATAATATAACGCCTAATGAATAAATATCGCTCCTCTCGTCAACCTCGCCCCCGTTTTCTTGCTCCGGACTCATATACCCAGGTGTACCAATTGCCGAATCACCAGTAACTCTGGAATAATCTGCTTTATTCAAAGATAATCCAAAGTCAACAATGTAACAAGATTCGAGATCATCAGTGATTATAATATTTGCTGGCTTCAAATCACGATGAATTATTTGATGTTTATGCGCATAAGAAATAGCAAGGCAAATGAATTTAAAATATTTTGTCGCTTCTTGCAAAGTTAAATATCCTCTTTGCTGAATATAGGATTTTAAGCTTGTTCCATTTATCCATTGAAAATAAATTTTGAAATCCTTTTCATTTGGCATAAATGAAATATCATAAATCGCGGGTATATTTGGATGAGTTAATTTTGCTAAATTTTTAGCCTCTCTCCTAAATCTTTCAATGTCCTCATTGCTCGGGGAGTCTTTGAATAATGGGTCTAATGTTTTTATAGCTACTTCTCTGGACAGTTCTATATCCTCTGCCTTGTCAATTTTACCAAACCCGCCTTCTCCAGCAGTATCTTGAAGAATTAAAAATCTATCTTTCATTTGTTTCCTCGTATTTATTCCATTTTATTTATTTTCTATCTGCCTACACACAAAATTGTTCCTCCGTCTTCATAATTCATTTACGATTGGAATCGAATTGCTTCGAATCCAATTGAGACCAAGGATTATAGATTTAAGTTTGTGAATAAACGTTAAGGATCATGCGCATCTAAACCTAATTCGAGCCTAAGACAAATAAGACCTCTTTGCCTATTTGTTCTGATAAGTTTTGCATAATTTCGCAAACTTTTTTGTATTAAATTCGAATACCTTCTTCCGCCATTTCCCTTCCTTTTCTCTTACGCTGATTTGCGCACAATTCAATCGGCGTGTTGAAAAAACACATTCACTTTTTTGAAATTTCCCTGAAAAAGAGAGATTCAGGATTCTTATATTATGATTTTTAGAATGAAAGGCGAGCGCCATTAGATTTTTGAGATCGTCGTTTTGTAGCCACACAAAACCTGCGCGAAGCCGAAGAAACTTTGTCTCTTGGGGCCGATTCGCGTCCCTTTTCTACTTCCGATAATATGTAATTCTGTCCCGACGTACGCTCACCTATTCTGTATGCTCTGGCGCATCGGTATCTACTACTTCTGTTTTAGCTTTGAATTTGGCAATAACTGAATTAATATGGTTCTGCGATTCCCTTGTAAAAATTCCATCTTTGCAAACCCTACAAAAATAACCGTCTAACCCTAATACTTTAATAGAGTCATAGCCCTTAACTGAATAATTTTCTGCAAGGTCAGAACTAAAAACCGTACTTACTTCTATACCGCAAGATGGACAATTAATCCAATTTCTATCTTTCATAAATCGTCAGCTAATTTGGATGAAATAGTTTCTTTGTTTTGACTTACGGCTTTGCTTTTAATATCATATTTTTTACATAATAGTATATAATCATTTACTGATTCCTTAAATGCCTTTTCCAATTGAGTAACCGATTTCCCTTCAAATGAAATCAAATCTTCTATTCCTTCAATTTTTCCAAAATATATTTCATCGATTGAATTAAATTGGACGGAACCTATAAAGCCTTTGTATTCAATGACTTCTTTCATATTATACTATCCTTATGACTTCGGCACTTCTAAGCGTTAATAAGATCTTTATGATTTCTAATCCCTTTTAGTTCCGTTAAATTCTTTTGGCGCTCTTCTCTGATTTCATATTCGTTTGGAATGCCCATCCAAAACTCTATTGAATTTCCAAAAAATATTAAAACAGAATTGGCTGTAATTCCCCGCTTCCCTTAAATTATCTCACTAACTCGCGTTGGGTATATCTTTGTTTCTTTCGCTAGTCGATATGCAGAGATTTTTAATGGAAGTATAAACTCTTCATTTAAAATTTCACCAGGATGAACATTGGGATTATTTTTCACTTTAGTATTATCTTAAAATATTATTCAAAAAACATAAACTATATTATTTTCAATTAGCTGTATGTCTTTTATTAAAGTTGCGCGCGACCCAAACTCGATTTTTCTATTAAGGATTTCCTCAATGAAAATCCTTGCACCCATAAAGGAGCTAAAATCTTTCGACTCTTCCCGGAATTCTGCAAGTACTATAATGTCCTCATCACCTTCCCCAAAATCTAACTTAGCTATCCCTAATTTTTCGATTCCAATTTTTTTCAAGTCGGCTTCGCATCTTCGAATCATTTCAAGATCTTGCTCTAAATTCGCTGACATAATTAGCCTCTTTTCTTATAATTTCCTTCATTTTATGATTTTAATTTCAAACAGAAATTAAATAATTATTATAGATGTGTGCCCGATTTGCTCAATCGAATAAGTGGTCGAAAACTAAATCTTTCCAATTTGTTAAAAATTTGGAAGAGCCGAAGAGTCGCTATAACATTGTCTATTCCGAGAAAGCTACGATCATTTTGAAACCAGGCAAAGATTACTTTGTCGAAGATGGAGTTTTTTCTTTACTACCGAATCGAGCTAAAACGTATAAAGAAGCGATCAGCTATACTCATGGAAATGCGAAAACTGAAACAATTTTTGAATTGCCGACTTTTAAAGATCCTATTATAAATTCCCGCTGTATAATTCCTTTTGATGCCCTTTTCGAATCAAACGGAGAACCGAAACATAAGCAACCTTATGCGATTCGAAAGTTTAACGACGAACCTCTTGGAGTCGCTGGTATAAGTAATCGTTTTGTCGATCGAGAAACCGGAAAATCATATCAGTCATTTGCAATTATCACGGTTGTCGCCAATTCACTCGTCGCTAAATATCACCCTAAACTTCGAATGCCCGTATTTTTAGAAGATGACCAATTCGAAAAATGGCTAGATCCTTCGATGCGAGCAGAAAGAGACATAGATAATTTTCTAAAAACTTACCCTTCTGAAAAAATGCACGCCTACCCTGTCTCTACGAAAATCTTGGCTACCAAAGAAAACCGCATGGTTTCCGAAAATTGCCTTATGCCAATCCCGGAGCCGCCGGAGCCAAAAATTCAAATGTCCCTTTTCTAAAATGCTTGCCCTCTTTTTATAATAGCATATTATTTGTTTAGTAAACAAATGATAGCCATGTTGGACAAGATAATTTTTCAAAAACAAATCCCCCTTCTAAGAACCCGAGCACGCGCCGGATTCCCTTCGCCTGCCGAGGATTATTTCCTGAAACGCCTAGATCCGCGAGAATTGTTAGAGATAAATCCCGAAACCACATTTTACGGTCAAGTTTCCGGGACGACTTGGGAGGGTCACAAAATCTTTGACAAAGATATTCTAGCGATCGATCGCTCGATTACTCCCGGTCACGGCCTGATCGCCGCTGTCACCTATGAAGACCAGTTCACGTTAAAGAAAATCGTAAAGATTAAAGATTCTTTATACCTTCTTGCAGAAAACGAACAAGGAGAGCCGATCCCGATTATTCCTTCGAGTGAAGTGCGGCTCTGGGGGATTGCTACAAGTGTCACTAGGAAGCTCCTCAAACGTTAAACGTCTATTCGCGCTCGTTGACGTGAATAATTTTTACGTCTCTTGCGAGAGAGTTTTTGAACCGCGCTTAAATCATAAAGCGGTCGTTGTACTTTCTAATAATGACGGATGCGCCGTCTCACGCAGTGCGGAAGCGAAAGCTTTAGGCATTAATATGAGTATGCCAATTTTCAAAGCTAAAGATTTGGTGGATTCAGGCCGCCTCATCGCGCTTTCAAGCAACTACGCACTCTATGGAGACATGAGCCATAGATTTCGTAGTGTTCTTGAAGATCTCTGTCCCGAAGTGGAACAATATTCAATCGATGAATGCTTTTTAGAACTTACGGGATTCATAAAAGAAGATGAATGTGTTTCTTTCGGTAAAGAGCTAAGAGAAAAAATCGACCAATACCTCGGACTACCCGTTTGTGTTGGTATTGGAGAAACGAAAACTTTAGCCAAGGTCGCTAATCGAATGGCTAAGACAAGACCTTCCCTACAAGGCGTTTGCTTTTTAGACGAGCGATCGCGGGAAGAAAGTCTCAAAAGTATAAGTCCGTCGGAAATTTGGGGCGTCGGACCCGCCTACTCGTCCCTTTTGGATAAATGCGGCGTCAAAAATGCGTTAGAGTTATGCCGACTCCCGGATCACTGGATAAGAAACCAAATGACCGTCGTTGGTCTACGACTTGTTTATGAACTACGGGGTGTGTGTTGCTATGATCTGGAATTAGCTCCACCTCCAAAAAAGGAAATCATCGTCGCCCGCGCGTTTGGCGGATACGTTTCCGATTTAGAAAGTGTGATCGAAGCAACCACAACGTATCTTTCTCGCGCCGTTGAAAAACTTTGGAATGAGGATAGATATGCTCAAGTAATCACAGTTTCATTAAGGACAGACCCATTTAAAACTAATCAGCCGCAAGACAACGATTCTATCCGTATGGAAATCCCGGTCGCAACGAAGGATCTTTTCGAACTTCAAAATTATTGCATCGCGGGAATAAAAACGATCTTCAAAAAAGGTTTTGGCTACAAAAAAAGCGGTGTAATGCTTTCCGAATTCACAACGGAATCAAAACAGAACGACTTATTCTATCAAGGAAGATCCAACGAACTTACGCAGGTAATTATTGAAATTAATAAGAAGTTCAAAACAGGAAAGATCAGAACGGGCGCGACCGGGTTCGGGCCGCGCGCATGGAGAATGAAACAAGATCGCGCGACAAAATGTCCTACCCATTATTGGAAAGACATTATTACTTTTATGGTTTAAAAGCAATTATTACTTAAACGAATATCCAAGAACAGAAAACCTTCTTGATTCAATGAACCAATTTTAAGGAATTCACCTGATTCTGTTGACCAAAATTTCTCACCATAATCATTACGATTGCCACAACGAAGAAAACCTAACTTAGAACTACTTACAAATAGGTTACAATTTTCTCTTTGAGAGATTCTCTTTTCGATCAAATCATAATTCTCTATAGGAAGATCCTTAAAATGAAATTTTGTTAAATCCTTTTGCAAATAGAAAACAGAATCACCTTCTCTTCCAACCATTAAACCTGTGCAGTGAACCAAATCAATTAATGAAAAATATACTTTAGGAGAATTAAACAAATGAATAGATTCATCTTTAGGATCTTTCAAAATAACAAAGCCATATTTATCTCTAGGAATATTATCATATATACGATCAGTTCCTGTTTGAATCATTGCAATTCCGTAACCGCTAAATTGAGAAAATAGAGATATTAATTTTCTGCGCTCTTTATCATGAAGAAGGTTGTATCTGCTTTCATTATCCCGAATTTTGTCTTCCTTTTCCAATAATACGGTATCATAGATTTTCTTGATTCGATTCGAAGTGTCAAAATCTAACTTTTTATTTTTATTTGAATATTCTAATTTTTTATTTTCACCAATAGTCTTATACACATGGGCTAAAAAATCCGTAAAGACATTTGGGATGATGTAAATAACAGAATAACCGACTGCGGTCACAAGGGGAATCACCCAATGAATAGAATATATTTCATAAATTGTATTAAATTCGTTATAAGTCAGCTTATGGAAAAAGAGAATGTAGAATAAATCCCAATTCGATAATACAAAGGAAAGGAATAACGAAAAATAAAAGGGACTGCCTAAGCGTTCATTCGCAGAAGCTTTAACTTGTTCCCAAAGAGTGTTTTCAGTCTTTTTAACTAATTCTTCATTTTCCATTCCGCTAATTTTTAAAATCTTTTCTTCATAACAAACTTTTTTTATTACTTCAGTATAAAATAATGGAATATCTTTGGAAATTAATTTAAGATGCCATTATGCGAAACAGATCAAGACTGAACCCGCCAACGCTTGAAACTCTAAACGAAAATCTCTCCGCCCTCGGGCGCACTCCAATTACCAAAAAAGAATTCGAGCTATCTCTAAAGACTTTTTCTAAAAATGGGAAATTCATTTTTCAATCGTTTTACGCTTACTATGACGCAATAAAAAAATACGGTATTGAACTTTTCTCTATGAAGCTATATTGTACTTCATGCAATACCTTTCATTCATTTCAAGAATTCCAATATTCCAAATCCATCGATGGATTTTATAAAACCTGCAAAAAGTCAGGACGGAACGAATACCAGGGATATAGACGATTCGCCGAACGCAACGTAGACAGAGACGGAAAAAAACCAGAAATATTATACTACCGCACCAAAAAGAATAAATATCCAAAAGTGAACGGGGCATTAAATCCATTCCGAGAAAAAGCGATCGCTCTTAATGTGAAAATTTTTGGAAACACTACACTTAAAAGAATGAAAAAGTGTAACGGCGGATGTAAGAAGAGTAAGCCATTAGCTCACTTTACAAGATATAAAAGCAGTGGAAAACACTATTTATCAGACGTATGCTTTGACTGTACGGCAAAAAGGCAAAGGGAAAGAAGAAAATTCAGTTAAACAAGAAATATTGCGAATACCTACTGAAAATCAAAATTTTCTTAAATCCAAAATTCGCTTTAAACCGGGGAAGAAAATTTCCGAAACAACGGAAAAACGTATTCAAAAATCCAAAAGGCTTTCTAAATAATTTCAAAGCAAGTTCACCCATGAACCTGCAAGTAAAATTTGAACCCATAATAAACAAGAAGGAGAAGCCCGACAAAAAGCCAACCGATCCGACCGAGCCAGCTTTGCATAACAATCTTGTAATACTTCCAACGAAGATTGGTATAATCCTTTTTTAGATCCGAATAAGAACCTTTTAGCTCCAAAAATTCTAACTTCAAAGATTTCATGGAAGAAAGTTCGAGTTCTTCAGATTTTACTCTTTCTTCCTCTTCTTCTGTTCGATTTTCTTTTGATTTCAATATTTGCAAATCATTAGACTTATTCTGAATCACAGTCTCCAACTTCTTCTCGAACCGCTCGAACTTGGTGACAGTTGAACATTGTATAAGAGACACTAAGATAAAAACAACTGCAAAGGATTTAAAGAAATGAAATAGTATCGTTTTCAACTTAATTACCTCCTCTCGCCTTCGAGATAAAGTCACCGACAGCGCGGAGTATTTCCCCTGTCTTAAACCAGCTCATAAGTGTTATGCCGGAACCGAAAAAAAGTCCGTACACGCTAATTCCGCCGTATCCTTCGGAAAGTTTCGCTTCGGGGTAGTGATGGAGTGTAATTATCCCTATGATGAGAAAAAACAGGCCGAGAAAAAAGGCTCTGTTAGAAGATCGAAAAATATCTTTTTCAACAACAAGGGTGTTTTGTAATTCAGTTTCGAGTTTCTTTGCTTCTTCTGAAAGAGGGTCAAGTTTTAAGATTTCGTTTGCATTGAGTTTCTTTTTTCTCAAGGCTATCCTTCTAAGATTTTTTTCGCTGAATCCTGGTTGAATATTGCGTAACAAAATCCTTGGAACTGCGGGTTTCGTTTCCTTGCTTGTTTCTCTGCACCTTGAAAAATCGAAATGAGTTCAAGCCACTCTGATTCTTCCCAAGTAGAATGCGTTACTGTGCAACCGAGAGAACTCACACCTACGTAATTTTTACTCATCCCTTGAGCATGAATGTTAAACCCTCTATTGTCGAAGTATAAGGGATCGCTTCCGTTCCATACATGATTGTTGTTTTGGTCGCGGCGAAAATAACGCTTGGATGCTTGAACAAGAGCTAAATGATTTTTGTGAGATCCGATCTTAACAAGTCCAAGACCCTCCTCAACCCTAGCCTCTCCGCCCCCCACTCCATATTTTAGTAAGGTCTCATCCGAAACCTTACCTGGGTCCATAGTAACGATACGACTTCCCCAAGACTTCGCACCGGGATAGATATTAAAAAGAAGATCGTTAAAGCGATCGAAGGAGTCTTCGTTGAAGATAACTTTATTTTTGGAAATAGAAATTCCACGAACACCGATCAAGGTATGTTCGTTTTCAAAATCTAGCTTGAATGAATCTTTATTAGAGTTAGAATATTTCTTCTTCGTTTCATCGATAAGTTTAAGAATGAATTCTGAATATTCCATCGAGTAAGAATGGAATAAAAATCAAAATCGGAGAATATTAATGAGACTTTGCTTTGCTCAAATCAGAGTAATCATTCAAATAGAATTCCACACGTCCGGCGTTTGTTTTAGCCCGATGTTTTTGTAATCTAAGATAAAGTTTCACTGCGTCGGGGGAATCGGTCGGGAACTTAACAACTAATCGAATTCCGTTAAATTCTGAAACATGATCCGTGAATTTTTGGAAAGCAATCCCTACGGCCGAACTGATATTTCCATAGTGTGCAAATTCGATCTTAATCGACTCGTGCGAATTCTCTTTAGCGTGATTGTAAAGGGAAACTAAATCTTCGAATAAAATTTCAGAAGAAGTTAGGGAAAGATTTCGATCAAGGAAAACATCCAGTCTTTTGATCTCACGGACTAAAGAAAAATATGGACCATAATTCAGATCCTTTAAAGAAGGCGCGGGTTTCTCCTTTGTACGAAAAAGCCACTTTATCGCTTGGAGAAAAATTAAAAGAAGCGTACTAAAAAATCCAAAAATTGTTTGAATTTCTTTTTCCTTTATATCAAAATCAGTCATACATTAACCTAACGCTCCAAAAGAAACTCCGGAGTACCGAAGTTTCCCAGTTTTCCACCATTCTTTTAGTTCCCCAGTAAATTGTTTGATCCGAGCCCCGAAAAAGGAATTCTCAGCGCTAAGACTTAATGACATACTCTCAGAAATTACACCAACGTTTGTAGAATAACTTGAAAGCCCGCCTACAATCCCTTCCGCATACGAAGAAAGAATACAAATCATAAAGTATTTTAGACATTGTTCTTTGAGCTCCCGAGGAACCCGTGAAGCATGATCGTACCCGGTGCTGTAGTCTACCTGGAAAGCTCCGGGAAGATTCGCGGATTGATTCATTGCACGCCAACCTTGGATTCCTGTAACGGGTGGACCTAAACTACCAAAAGGAGCTCGTGTAAATACCGCTTGAAGAAGACCGGCTCTATGTTTGATCGTCGCTCTGTCTGTTAGCTCTAAAATCGTTGAGCCAGAATACGGATATGTAAGAACCCATCTATGAACCCGACAAAGATTTTTGTTTCTTAGTTTTAAAAAGAAATTTGTGGATTTCGAAGAATCATAATCGTAAGTATCATCCCATTCAGCGTAAGTTTCAATCTGACCTTGAACCGGATCCAAATCAAACCGACCTTTTTGTCCGGCGATAGGTCTGCTTCTCCAAAGTCTAGGATAGATGTCCCAACTAATTTCTTGAGCAAACGCCTTAACCGCCTGATCAACCCAATTCTTTATTTGGTAATCCTCAAGCTGTGAGCCGCGAGTCGTCATAAGCGGCTCGTTACCATAAAATAGGAGTCTTCGAATTTCGTCGGGATGAATGAATGTTCCCCAAGAAGGAAGCGGAGAATTTGCCTTTTCTAACTCAGGGTAAATTCTCTGAGAAAGATCGTGATACTCGTAGTCTTCGGCGTTTAAGTTTAGGTCGCCACCAAAGCCTATACTCAAGATTTCTCCGAAAGAAAATTGAAATGATATGGAAAATGTTTCGCGCGATATAACACACGAACAAAGTATCTATCTTATTTTCATCGGAGAAGAGAAGACTTAGCAAATTCTAAGTGTTCGATCGGAAGAGAATAGGTTTTACCGGATGCAAGTTCACAAACTACGGATTTACCGTCTGATGCAACTTCTCGAACTTTTGCGAGCATTCCTCCAACATTGGCGCGGCCTTTCGCGTATACGCGCATGATCATGCCTGCTTTCGGGAGTTTCGGACCCGAACCATAGGTCTTACGTTGTTCGCGTATTGCCGTCTCAAAGGACTTGTGTCGAACAGTCATTTCTTCTATGAGTTTTTTTTCCTTTTCAGAATGTGTATTCGTATGCTGGATTCGGTTACGTTCGCTCTTTGCCGTCTCGACTTTTTTCTCACGAGGAGTTAAAACGTCACCTCCGGTTTTCGTGTTCCGGTAAGCCATATAATCTTTACTCTTACCGTGAACCAGAACCTTCTTTTTTACAACCGATGAATTGGCACCGAACATTTTAGAATGAAACCTTTGTAGCGTTTATCCAAAAACCAGATACTTCGCTTACACCCGTAAAAGAAAACTCGGACGCGCACAGTGGAATAAAAAATTGAAAATCTCCAGTCCCCTTCCTGTCGTAATCTGACATTTCGGAGTCCGCATTATTCCCCTTGGCGTGAATTGTCCAAGGACCGCTTGCGTGAACATGTGTTAGAAAATACTGTCTATCGGGTGAGTTTAAAATAACGCTACCGGAAAGCGTGAATTGATTTTGAAATCGAAGCCGATGGAAATCTCCAAATGTAAGACTTTTTCTCATATCTTCAAACATATTCTAAGAGAGAGAATATCGGCCAGAAGGTAACTGTACTCTCATACCGATTTCAAATTTCTTAAAACTGTATTTTTAACGCGGAATAATTCGGAAAAAATCAACCGATCAAGAATTTAATATTATTTTTATCGAATGGACAACGCAGGTCGTGGAAGACCGCGAGGCAAGGATTACGAAAAAAACCTCGCTAAACGTAATCGTATCGAACATTCAAAAGAGATTCAGCATAAATCGAGTAAGGTAAATGAAAAACTTATTAGCCTTGCTAAGTCTTGGTTCAATCAAGTAAACACCGCTGAAGTCGCAGGACGACAGCCCGTTTATACCTACGACCAGATGCAACAGATGAGGGATGGAATCAATCTTCGTCCTTCCTGGCGGATTCCTATTTCTAACCTTCGAAGTGCAAGTTACGGCACCTCCCTTATCTCAGCGATTCAAACAGTACGAGTCGAAGATTTGAATCGATTCGCTCGTATCAATTCAAAATCGGGTCTTTGGTTTCGAATGGAAGATGAGGATCTAGAGATAACCGACGAGATCAGTTCGAGAATGAAATTTTGCGGACGCTGGTTTGACAAGATGGGCGACCTTACACCTGGTTGGGCAAACAGAGATCATCTAGTTTCCGTTTTTGAGATGATGCTCAGAGATACTCTGACAATAGATTCAGTCGCATTTTTTTTAGTTTTTAATTCTTTTGGAAAGCTAATTGAGATGAGGTATCTCGATCCCGGAACGATCTTCACTGTCGATCCGACAAAAGGTTACAGAGGTGACTTATCCATCGCCTTCGTTCAGATCATCGATGACAATGTTGTCGAGACATTTAGTGCAAACGAAATTCTATTTCTTCACAAAAACCATCTTTCTGATGTGAATATGCGCGGCTTCGGCTTCTCCCCTCTTGAGGCGGCAATGCTAGATTTAGTTGGAGTAATCCGGTCTTTAAAATTCAATAGGGACACCTTTTCGAGACAACACCCTCCGGGATACCTCTCTCTCCAAGGAGATATTTCTCAGGACGGACTTGAATCGCTACAATTGCAATGGCAAGAGATGATCTCAGGACTCGACGATTCGCACCGTATCCCCATTGTTGCCACCTCTGCCGGTGAGGTGAAGTGGACTCCGCTCAATATTGCGAATGAAATGGTTTTCAAGGATTTACTTCAATGGAGCGTCTCACTTGTGCTTATGGCACATGGTATGGATCAAGCAGAGTTAGGATTACGACTCATCGGTTCACAATCCCTGTCTGAAGCAAACCAATCCGAAAAAAGCAAAATGAGTCTTACAAGAGCCAAGCTCTCTCTCCTAAATTATTTCGAATCTGTATTTTCGAAATTAAAAAGTTTTAGAGACGATGATTTTAGCGGAATTGTGTGTGAGTTTACCGGAAAAGATCCAGAGGATGAAAAGGACAAACTTCAAAAATACAAAGACGAGGTTGCAAATTGGAAACTCCTAGATGAGATACGGATCGAACAAGATCAGCCTACAATCGGTGAGACCTTATCAGATCTCTACGGAGTATCTGCCGACGATTATAAACTCGCAGGAGCGGTAATTCTCAATCCGGTATTTCAACAAAATTTACAAATGCTTAAACAAGAAACTTCTTCTTCGGATAACGGACAATATTCTGAATCGGAATTCAACGAAGATGACGAAGATTTAAACTTTTCTGAAAATGAAGAAAACAAAGAAGAAAATGAATATGATTTTTCGGAAGAAAAGGATAAGGATCTAGTATTTTAATACATCATGTTCAAGTTCAAATATATTTAATGTACGAAAATCTAAATTAAAATTTGTTTAGATATGCAGAAAGCAACAATGGAATAGGAAAATTCGAATTTGCTACCCTAGTAGTTCCAAGTCCGTTAGCTACCGTTGCTGAGGTTGGTACACAAAATACTCGTCCGTCAAATAGCAATACTCCTCCTGAATAAGCGTAACCTCCTGGATAAGTTCCTGCCGGGGTTATCAAGGTATCAGTGACAGGATCATAAATTCTTGCAGTAGTTGACGATGTTGGAACACAAAACACACGTCCATCTGGAAGCAAAACTCCACCCGAAAACGAACTACTTCCAGGATACGTTCCGCTTGGAGTCGATAATGAATCCGTAGTAGGATCATAAATCTTTGCAGTTGTGGCGTTATACGGAACACAAAAAACTCGTCCGTCAGAAAGTAAAACCCCTCCCATATAAGCCAAGTTTCCAGGATAGGTTCCTGCGGGAGTCGTCAATGTATCGTTAGTTGGGTTATAAATTCTTGCGGTAGTTGAAGAATGTGGAACACAAAATACACGTCCATCCGCAAGAAGAACAGCTCCCGCGAACGACATATTTCCGGGATAAATTCCAGAAGGTGTAGTTAATGAATCATTGGTTGGATTATAAATCCTTGCAGACGTGGAAGAAAATGGAACGCAAAAAACTCGACCGTCTCGAAGTATTAAACCACTCCAAAACGCGCTTGTTCCGGGATAAATGCCTGTCGGCGTACTAATCGAATCAGAAACTGGATTATAAATTCTTGCTGAAGTTGAAGAATATGGAATGCAAAAGACTCGACCATCTGATAACAAAACCCCACCGATAAACGCACCACCTCCAGGAAAAGAAACGGAAGGCGTTGAAACTAAATTTGATAACGGATCAAAGATTCGAGCTGTAGTAATATTGGAAGGAACACAAAATACACGACCATCAGGTAAAAGAACTCCGCCAAAAAATGCGTTACTTCCTGGATAAGAACCGCCGAACGAGATTTTCCATCCGAGATCGGAATCTGCGAGAGCTATAGTTTTTTGAATTACAGGTAAAATCTTACCTGACCAATCTCCTGAGAATTTAGGAATCTTGATACTCGTACTACCTGAGTTCCAAGTAGATCGCTCTGAATCGGTGACAAAACGATTCATTGAATCCTGAGTAATCTCGGAAGCAGGAATTACCCCAGTCCCTCTTTTTAAAGCTAGTGCAGAATCCGTCTCATTCTTCGTATAATAGCTTGTATTATGGTCGTGTGTTGAGGGAGTAAAAGACGAAGGTTTGTTTTGAATTGAATTCCAATTAGGATTTAATGCGCCATTCCAAGAGGTTCGTTCTGAATCTGTGATAAGCCTATGAGCCGAATCTTGAGATATTTCAGAAGCAACAATTTGAGGTCTCTGATTCGAAACAAGAATTCCGTCAGAACCAAGAGTGGCAATTCCCGAAACCGCGCCCTTTTCACTTGAATTTAATTTTGTATTTAATTGATTCTGTAGTGAACTAAAATTTGAAGTTCGAGCATTAGTTTCTTCTAATATTTTTGAATCTATGTAATTCCGAAGTTGATTGTCTTTTAAAAAATCATTTTTGAATGATTTCATTTGTATTCAACCCGGAATCGCACATTCCTATTTTGGAAAACCGAACTGCCCGTGAATTGAACGGTAACAATTCCCTGGTTATCGTATTTCGTTATTGAAGTAACTCCCGAAGGTGGCATTAGATACCACGCGTTAGAAGCATCGGAGACGAAAGCAAGAGCTGAAACAATGTTTGATCCAAGCCCTGTATCTATCGAACATTGACCGCTTCCATTCGTTATCCCTTCAAAAAAAGCGTTCTTTATCAACGTTCCAGCAGGAATTTGTCCGGTTCCGATCTGAGCGGCTCCCACTTGCGCGATCGATTGCAATAATGTAAGGTCTTTTGTATCGACATATTCTTTCACAGCTCTCGCTGACGGAGCTATAGAAACTTCAGAAAATGAAGGGGAATCTGTTAGAAATGACGCAGAAGGTGAAACATTATTATAGAATGGAACGGAAAGAAAAAACCAACTTCCCCGAGCTTCCGAAAACGCAAGTTCCCAGTACCCGCCATCTAGATCAAGTTGCCAATCTTCTAATGATTCTTCAATTTTTGATCCGTTTCTTTGAAGTGTGATGGGTGATGTTCCAGCATGATTCGAAAGATCCAGTATTCCTATGACAGTATTATCTTGTGGGCTTTCAGGAAGTAAGATCGAAATCAGTCCACTTGAAGTATCGACTAAAACTCTTTCGTATTTTGTAGCGGTATATGAATTCGAAATAATATTCGAATTTTTTAATGAACCGAAGTTTGTTTTCCAGGTACCGTCACCTGAAAGAAATTTTTCCCGATCGGAAACGCTCGGAGCGGGAACTAATCCCTTATTTCCGGGATTTGTTTCACTTGATCCTAAAAACTGATCATCGAGTGCAAGTATTCCGTTTTTATCCGGCAAGAAATAATTTCGTGCATTTGTCGCAAGTGATCTAAGCGAACTAATTATGGATCCGCCTGAAATAAATTCAATTCCTGGATTGCCTTGGTCTCCGGTTAATCCGGGGAAGCCAAGTGATGAGTTTTTTTCGGTCCGCCTTTGATACTGAGGATGATCATCCCCTACCCCAAGCCCGAGTAATTGTGAATGAAGTTGAGCGCGCGAAGTCGTTTTCAGCCAACGTCCCGGCGAAGAAGACGTTAAATCGTTTGGAAGAATACAGCGCGTCGGATCGTTAGGGTCGGGAAAAACCGCGGTAGAATTCGCATCAAACTGAAAAAAAGATAGTTCGTCTTCTACCTCTCGGATTTGTTTATCCGAACGCTCTGACGCAGGAACGTTTTTAAGTTCGAAAAGATTTTGTACCGGAGTATTCCAATTTGAAAGAACATGCTCCCTTACCCAAGTAAGATTTACCGCGTCCTTTGCTTCTTGCGGATCACCGACTTTCAATCTTGCAAAATCTGAATCGTTGGGAACCTTTAATTCTACTCCGGAAGCGGTCCCTACAATAAACGGACCGCCCTTTCCTATTCGAACCTTTGAACCAATGCCCTTGAGTAGAAAATCAAATACCGCAAGCATTTATCCGAGATAAACCTCGACCAAAATTTGATTTGTATCGTAGCCGGTTGCGACTCGAAGAGATTTTATTCCTCCGGTCCATGCCATAAAGCCACCCGGAACCGGGTGGTCTTGAGCGGACCCGTCAATGCGGACAACGATCGGAGCTGGATCTTCTTTTTTTACACCGGCGGCCGTATCATCGGCAAGATATGACCCAAGAATTACAACATATTTAAACTGGATACCCGCTGGAATCGGAATTGTTACCAGGTTGTCGGATTGCTTAAAAGCCTTAGTTAGTTTTTGGGGTTGTTGTACCTGATACTCGAATTCAAATTCGTCTACTTCGCGCTCAATAGCCGCGCCCGTTCTTTGGAATAACTGGAATATAGCTCTATGTATTTCCATCCCGCGAAGTATTGCAGAAATACAAGTATCGGTGAAGAAAAATGAAAAGTTATTAGGAATCTAACTAAATTGAGAAAGTGCGAAAACTATTGGATTCGTCTTCTATAAATACTTGCGACGATCTTAACTCGCTCCTTCCCTTCTAAAGTTGGATGCTTTACAGCTAAGTCATAATGTTTGTTTATAATATTCGAAGCGACGTGCGTTTTCGAAAGAAGAAGTTTAATCTCATATCTATCTCCATCCATGAGCCGATACAATTTTAAAACGGCAAAAGAGAATAATCGACTTAGAAATGGTAAAGATTGCCCTTCTAAAACAAGTTCGCGGATTTTAAAAGCGTCATAATGCAATATTGCTACAGCCCATAGAACTGCAAAGGGAAGAAGTCCTATAGCTGAATAAGCCGCTAAAAAAGAACCCCGGAGAGGAAGAATGTAGACACACAAAATAGAAACTGAAAGCGCGAATACTAATCCAATAAACATTAAAAACGATCGAATCCTTTCATCACCGCGTCGAAGAATCGTAACGCGACCTAAACTATATGCGCTAATCGAAATTGAAACAATACAATAAACGATAATTAAATGATAATTCAAATAAGGAGTATAAGAGTAAACTATCGGATTATCCAATTTTACGAAGGCTCCGAAAATGGAAATACATACAAAAGTAGGCATTAAAACGAAAATCAAAGCGATTCGATAATAATTGAATTTAATATTCCGTTTTATTAATAAAGCGACAACCAAATCAAGAAACAAAGGAATGAATACGACGGGAAACAAAATTAAATTGATAAAAATCTCTCGAATTGCAATAGGAAGATACAATCTAATAGAAAGCCCGAACATCCATAAGGAATTCATTATACATAGATAAAGAAAATATCTTTGGACTTTCTTTCTCGGGTTAATTCTATTTACGTAAAAGCCAAGGTATAATAAAAATAATCCGATTCCAACTGTGAGAAAACTTTCGTCAAACATCGTAGTTTTGCAACAGTTAATATGCTTTTGACGCAATTTCCTGTAAAGTCTCTTTTTCTAATTCAATCACTTTCAAGTAACATAGTTCGTTATTCAAATAAAAATCATGGAAGTAAACTTGTTCTTTATATCGAGGAGAATCTATTGCGCCGGATTTTTTATAAAAAAGTTTTATACTTCTCAATGAAACCGGATACATTCCATAAACCTTATTATAACCTTTCTCTACGCAATGTTTTGCTACTGCGCGAAAGGTTCTTTTCGCGGCTTCCCAACCTTCATTAGAAGTTGTAAAAGCAACTGCGTTCCAATCAGCAACATTTTCTTCCATTACTGCATAACGTCGTAGAATAGCGTTTTTATTATCGTCTCGAATCAAAGCGAATTCCAAAGGGATTAGGTTATTTGGCTTTTTTTCAACCAAACGCATAGCCGCGAGGATTTCTATTTCATTTTCGTAATAGAACCAGGTTGACCATTCATCGTAATCGAACTTTCTCCAGTCAGAATCTACATACCCTCCTTCTTGAAATTTTGTGATTATAAATTCCTTTACCCTATTTAGTTCGATCTCCGAATCATTGATTGTGAGCTTTTTTACAGTAAACTTTGTTGCGGCATGGGACATTGCCCTGCTATTTCATTTACGATTTTTTTTTCAAGAATTGTTTTATATATCTTTAATATACTAATTTTATAATAAAATTATTTATTGATTTCGATAAGCAATTTTTTTAGAATTTCCAAATTCCCAATCTTGGTTTTGGCGATTATTTTTACAATTTCATACCTGAGCTTATCCGATTTAAGATTGGAGAATAAGTTAATTTCCTCATCAGAAAAAATCGCCGCATTTTCCCCATTTACGAAGATAGAGCCTTCACCAGACATAAGCCACTTAGAAGATATTTCGGTGTAATGCTCAAATAAAATTGCAAAATTTATCGTTAGAGGAGTCGCTCCGTTTGCTATTCTTGAAATCGAACTTTGGCTTTCTCCCATCAACGAGGCAATTTTTCTTTGAGAAAGCCCTTTCTTTTCAGAAAGAAACCTCAATGCTGTATTAAATCGTTTTACAGCTTCCTTGTCTAATTTTTCAGAGCGAATCGGTTTCATCTTAGGGCATTAGATTTTTTTCATGTGATTCAATATGGATCATTTTTTCTACTTGACCTGATTCACTGTGCATCACATAATTTGAGCTATATCGAATTCAAATTTTATTATCCAGGTCTATAAATGTCAGAATCTACAGCTTCCCGGCCGATAATTGATTCCAAACTCACCCGCAGTTCTTTCGGCATAACCGTACGAAATTTTTTTAAAATAGGGAAAATCCTACCATCATTTTTTGAACCAAATTCTCAATTAAAGAATGATCTCGGCGGCCTGGGAAAAGAAAGGGATCTTCTTCAAAATGTGGACCTGGAAGAAGTTAAAACCAATTTAGAAGGATTTATTGAAAGAAAAGAATATAAAGACGAAGAAATGAGGCTTCCTGATTTCGCTATTTATATAGGATTAACTACTCACCAAGCATCGCATTATCTAAATAAACATTTAAAAATGAGTTTTGCAGACTTCATGAATTTTAACCGCATAGAAGAGGCGAAGAGAATTATCGCCCGTAGCGGAGACAAGCTCAACCTTCTCGATATTGCATTCGAAAGCGGATTCAATTCTTTATCCTCATTTCACCGAGCTTGTAGAAAATTTACAGGCATGTCTCCAAAAGAAATTCGATATAATTTACTCGATTAATCGTATATCATTTTGTATCGCTAAAAAAAGATCCTTACCTTTGAGCCATCCTTAAAGTGTATAAGAAATATATTATCTTTCTGGATTTCTTTTCTATTAAAAATATAAACAAATCTATTGGATTTAATTACATCTATCTCTGTAAAGCCATATCCTTTTACTTTCATTTTAATTTCGTTCAATTTAGATAGAGGGTAAACTTCTTCATTTTTTACAGAAAATTGTCCCCGCCCTGGGAATCCACCTGTGATAGTTTTTACTTTTATTTGATCAAATTGAAATCCTACTCCCAAAAGCGGCTCGGATTTATTTAACAGTATCGAGTCTATTTCTCTACTGACATCACCAAGATCAAAATAAACAGCAACGATCTGATCCTGAGATATTTCATTTAATCTGCGCGAATCATATCCTTCTGGAAATACATTATTAGGATCTTTTAATAATTCGAATATTTTAGATTCTGAATCTGAATAATAAACGCTTATTTTGGGAATGTTTAAAGACTTCTCAAAGATTTCTCCAACTTTCACCTCGTAATCCAAAGTTTCTAACTTTCTCATGTTGTTATTTTCAATCTGAGCAACGTTGCACGAAAAACAACATGAGAAAATAATTACCCTCGACAAAATAAAAGTTAATCTTTGAGCCATTTTATTCATAACTTAATTTTAGCATTTGTATCCTTTTCCATTTTCCTCAACATCGCAACCGCCGCCTCCGAAGCCAGTAGTAACTGCGCCCTTTTCAACTTTCAATTGAATAAATACAGTTGGTGTATCAATTTTTATTTTACAAAGATCCCAAATATCACATTTAAAAGATACCGGTACGGCTACTTGAACTTTTAATTGAACGAATACTGGCTTAATCTTTACTTTAGATAATTTATCAAGTAAGGGTCCGCAAGCCGGATTTACGGAAGTTGATCCATTGCACGTTAAAGATTCTTCCAATACATCTTTTACATTTTGGAAATTTACATTTTGTTTTACCCAATTAGTAATCTTACCCGATCCAACTAAATTTCCAAGCGTCTTATTCTCGAATCGCTTAAAAAATGAATTAGGGACGAAAGTCGCTCGGCCTAACCCATTTAATACTCCTCCGGTGCTAACACGCTTTGAAATATCCTTATCTCCAAAATGTTTACCCATCATGTGTCCAATAATTCGGTTAAGCATATGAATCCAGGCATTCTTCCCTGTCGGATCATTATATTGTAGCGGGTTTCCATCTACATACATAAAGAGATTGCTTCCAGATAAAGAAGATCCATTAACAACCGAGTCCGATTGTAAGAATCGACCCGTCCCCGGATCATAGTATCTTGATTTGTAGAATAACAGTCCCGTTTCCTTGTCCTCTTCCTGACCCGCATACTTGTAGCGGAAAGCATCTGGACCGTAGGAATCCGTTCTTAAAATTTCTCCGTAGGGTTTGTAAGAAACGTAACTGGTTCCAACAGCTGATCCACCGGAAATCGGTTTCCCGGCTCCGTTTGTTGCCATAACGATAGAACCTAAATGGTTCGGATGAAAAAAAATCATCCCCGGAACAGGACTTCCGCCAGGATTTGAACCGGAACCGCCGCCAACCCCAGGATTTGAAACTGAAGGGGTATCCACTGGAATCGTCGAAGGCAATGCAATCCAAGGAGGATCTCCATTTTTACTACCGGTTCCCGGAAGCATTCCACACGAAAAGAAATTGAAACTTATAAAGACGCTCAAGATCAAGAATGGAGTCACGCCCGCTTGAGTAGGCTTTAGATTTCCAAACCTTGGCTTCCCATAAAGAACCAGTCCAACAAAACCGATTACAATAATTCCGAAAACGGAAATGATTCCTAATCTAAATTGATTCCCAATTCTTCCATCCTGAATATCGAATACCCAGCTTAATGTGGTTGGAAGATTTTCTAAACTCAAGAGACGATTTTTATAAAATTGAAAGCAATCGATAGATACACCTTTGCAAAGAGATTCTTTTGGATTTAAAATCGCGGAAGCAATTACAGTTTCTTTTGAAGAAATATGGTTCTCAGTTAAGAGACTTACATTTTGAAGTCCAATTTGAGAAACTAGTTCATCTTCGATTCCCTTAATATAAACTGTATGTAATGGCGGAAACCCCGGACGAAAACTTATTTCATAGAGGCCGTCAATATTAATTACACTGGAACCATCCGATTGTTTACTCTTTCGAACTCGGGAACCCGTGTAATCATTATCAAAAGTCATTACTTCGCCGTCTTTCGTAAACATCTTGTGAAGCAATGCCATCGGGTCATATTCTAATGTATCCCCGTCTCGATTAGTCATAAGACCAGATGCATCATAAGAAAAGTACTGAGGACCAGACGGTGAAGATATTTGAGTTACAGCATGTGTACTGCTTCCGTTATAAGAATAAGTATTTGCACCTTTTTTCAATAAGTTTCCAGCATCGGTATATTGGTAGTCCTCACTACCGTATTTACCAGTTGAATTTGTAACTCGTTTAAACTGATCATATTGAAACTGTTGATTTCTTCCTGGATTTTTTAAATCATCAATTTTAATTATGTTTTCAGCTAGATCATATCCGTATTTTAAACTTTCATAAAGATCAGATTCGAATGTTGTAACTACATCCGTTGGTCTTCTAAAGATCGGATCGAAAAATATTTTTGTTTGAACCCCATTCCCAAGGCTTCTCAATACATTATACTTCCCACTTTCTAACAATGGACCTGTATAGTTTACCACAGGATGTCCTGTACTGCTACCGTCGGCAGAATCCATATTTACCGAAGTTAAATAGCCTCCGACTGTGAATTTATTATAAATTTTAGTTCCATCGGGATAGGTAATAGAAACTGCCCGATTCCCAAAATCATATTCCTTTAGGAAAATTAAAGTAAGATCTTCCAGATTTAGATATTTCTTAATCTGTGTTTGATTTCCTCTAGCATCATGTTGAAAGTCCGTTTTTCCAATCGCGTCTACGACTGAAGTCAAATTGCCCTTTCCATTTAAGGAAGTCGCCTCATCATAATAAAATTTAGCGTTTTGAGTGGTCCCGTTCGCATGAGTTCCTATCATATTTGTCAATCGATCTAAAGTATCATATTGAAAATCTGTTTTAAACCCATTTGCATTATTTTGTTGTAATACCTTTCCGGTAGGAGAATTCACAAACGTTGTCGTTCCCGTATCGGGAGTCGTCTGACTAATCTTATTCCCCAAAAGATCGTGAACTAATGTTATACTCTTTCCTTCTGGGTCCGTGATTCTATTTGCAATTCCCTGAGAGTTATAAGCGTAACCGATCGATTTTCCGTTTTTTGTTTTTGTGATAAGTTGACCTAATTGATTTTTAGATTCTATAATGGTTTCAATCAGAGTTCCACTCACGCTAGTTAAAGTCGTCGTGTTAAATCCAGAATAGCTAATATCATTCACTCTTCCTGCGGAATCCGAAGTTCTCGTTACATTGTTTTCAGAATCATAGGTGAAAAAGGTCGTTAAAAATGGAACCGAGCCAAGATACGGCTCTGTTTTACTGCTTATAGTTCCATTAGAATTATATGTAGTGTCCTGTGAAAAGACAACTGCATCCGCTACTAATTTTTCTGTTTTTATTGTTCTACCAAACGCATCGTGTGATTCTTGAACATAAAAATCTCCGGTCTTAGGATCAGAAATTGTTCGTTTAACTTTTTCTCCAGACGGACTACCAGATTGTATGTAGTCAATTATTTCAGACCAATCCGTTTCACCGGCGTATTTAATACCAATTTTTCGACCATAGAAGTCGTAAAGATTTCGTGACTCATTTCCATTAGCATCAGTTGAAGTAAGTTCTTTTCCGAATACATAGTCATAAGTTTTCTTCTGCTGATGTCCAAGCGAATTGATTGTGTTTGTCACGTAACTATTTGTTATAAAATCATATTCTAGGTTTGTCAGATTTCCGTTCGGGTCACGCAAAATTGTTGGATTTCCAAAACCGTCATAAGCAAGAATTGAAAAAATTGAATATTGTGTTGTCCCTTGCTTGATAAGAGTTCTTTGATCTGCTAATCGGTGATTGGAATACGTAAATTCCACATGAGAACTTAAAACTCCGCCTTGTGATTTTGTTTGCTGTACAATTTCAGATAAAACCCAATCTGCTAACGATGGATTATAAACCGTATCTTCTCGCAAAGTAAGCGTTGGATCGGAATCAATCTGAACAACCTTAGAAAGTATATTGTTATATTGATCAAAGGTGTAATCGGTATTGTAGTTAGTAAGAATCGCGTTATTTTGATACTTTGTGATAGATTCTTGAGTTTTACGAATATTTATAGTTCCAAAGACGCTATTTAACGAAGTAAATGTAGAAACAGTCGAGGACATTAGATGGTTGTTTAAATACTCATCTTTATTCGTTTCAATTCCTGCTAAATTTGGATTTGTTCCTTGATAAAGGGAAATTATCCTTTCACCTGTTCGAGAATTGGCGGAGGTAACTTTAGCAAATCCAAGTAAGGATCGATTATCTTGATCTTGAACATAGATTCTTCCATTCTCAAAGGTAAATGAATCTGCTTCTCCAACGCCATCCGCGACCTGCGAATATACATTCGTAGCTACAGAATATGGAGTCAGATTCGGCTTAAGAAAACTCGATAATGCGTTAAAATTAATAGAATTGGCTACGCTCGGATTAGAAAAATCATAAGTATTTGCGTAGGAAATTTGAATTCCTTTTTGTTGTGTTCCAAAAATATCAGTGAGCAAGCCTTGTGATATTTTTCTAGAATATTTAGTTTCCACATAATCGATGCTCATCAAATTTTCATGGGCGATTGTGTTTCTTTCATTAGAAAGAATATTGTTTACCAATGAAGGGACTACTAAATCTTTTTTGGGAGACCGAAAGCCTATAAAATCGGCGCGGCCATCTTGATTCGTATCTGTTGCTAAAGAAAATGATGACGCAGGGAAAACCGAATCCCCGCCGTTAGAGTAAAACAATCCATTATTTTTACTTCTCGAATAGGAAACGTAAATATTTCCGCCGTAAAATCGGATAAAGTCAGCTTTGTTGTCACCATCCACGTCGGCAAAAGATTTCGAATTAACAAAGTTACTATACATCGCGTCTCTGTCAGAGGCAAGAAGCGCGGGATTTGGTGGAACGGGGGTGGTTTCATTATAATCAAAAACCACATCCGTATTACTGTTATCCGATCCATTCTTTACATGGAACCCGGTTCCATTAAAAAAGAATGTGTAAAAAGAAATCGAATCTGAGTTCCCGTCCCAATTCACGTCAAAATGGGTTATCTGTGAACCGTCGTTAGATACTTGAAAACTAGAATCATACGAACCCGTATTCGGATTAAAAAGATCGATTTGAAATCCATTACTGATAAGAGAGATTCTATCGTCTTTTCCATCCCAATTCATATCGCGCATAGAGTATCTTTTACCATTCACACTCCCGCTCGAAACTTCCATATATTGAGTTGTAAAACTAACAGGGAAGTTCACAGGAGATCGGAGAGAGTGGCCGTCTGAGAGATACACATAAAGATTATTCCCTGAGAAAGTAATTAAATCTAAATACCCATCACCGTTAGAATCCGCAAGGAAGCGATCCCCTTCTGTTCCGGCTACAGAAATATTTGATGACACATTCGCGCGAATTGAAAAAGAACCAGAGCTATATCTTAAATAACTAATATTTAAGTTTTTACTACCGTCTGGATTATCAGATAGCCTTACATAATCCGCGATTCCGTCCGCGTCCATGTCAATAAATTGGCGAAAAGTCGAACCTATTCCCGGTATACTCAAAGAAATTGGGTTCGTATTGATAATTGAAATCGAACCTGTCGCAAGGTAGATTAAAAAATTTCCGGAATCATCTGTTTGAATAAAATCGCTTCGACCGTCTGAGTTCAGATCGGCAAGACCTTGAAATGAATTTTCACTCGATCTTAAAATAGCCGGAATCCCGATTGAACTAAAAGATCCACTTTTACCTAATTTTAAATAAGCGTTTACGTTATCATTTTCCAATACAAAAAAATCAGTTAATAAATCTCCGTCTACATCCCCTTGAAGAACTTTTGATTTTTCATTCAGATTAAATAAATCCTGCGCTACTGCAATCGTTGAACCGGGATTTGAGCTATCGTATCTCATTAGTTTATTTTTTTGTTTTTCACCTTGAATCCAAACCGGTTCGGGTGCTTTATTTCTTTCAAAAGTCGCAAGAAAGGTTTGTGACCCCACTACACCTTTAGTACAAACGTCACCGACCGAGTTTACATAAGCAACACAAGCAAGTCCTGCAAACCCACCAGAAATTGCCATACAAGTCGCATTTGCCGAGCAAGCACATACAGCATTCGTAAAATCGCAATCCGGTTTCATCGCTGTATTTTCGTATCGATAGCTCATATCCAAAGATGGCGATGACTTCGAGGTTGAACTCTCGGCTGGATTCGGAGCATCATCATTATAATTAAAAGCGATCGGTCCATAATTTTTCCGATCAAGGCTTGTAAGCCTATTTTTCTTATCAAAGAAATTGTTATTATAATTAAAAGTATACCTTTCTGACTCAACAACACTTCCATCATCTTGTTTCTGAGTAACAGAGATCGAGCGAAGACGCTTAGTAAGTATGGACTGGAGATTTAAGGAATTCGACTCAACGGCATCTGTTCTGTCCTCATCTTGAAAAAGAATTACAGTGTTTCCCTGGTTATACTCGATAAGCTGTGGAATCGGGGTTCCGTTCGATGAGCTGTAAGATCGGTATTTGATATTGTATCCGTTACCGTTTAAATCTCTAACGCGATTTAAAGCCCAGATTCGAGACTTACCGTTAAGATTTCGTAATGTAGAATTAGAACCCGGATTCTCTGCTGATCCGTCTTCACCAAAATAATAACTTACGCCATTGCGATCTTGCACAATCCAAGAATCCGCCAATTTTCTAAACTGAAAAAAAGATTCAATTTTTGTATGATAGATACCTGGAGAGGTTTGAATCAACTTACCTGCAAAGCTTACGTATGAATCTCCACTATCATTGTGAATTCCTTCCGTTGAATCTAAGGAAATGGTCATGATTCCAGAAAGATCCCAACCTCCCCCAATCAATCCATCGTTTTGAAGTGAATTATATTCAATTCCTAAGTTTGGAGTTATATCTTTTGTTCCCTTTGGAACTGGAATCGGAAATGAAGCGTTCGCATTTCCAAAACTATCTACTGTTATTTCTGGTAAAGGCTGAGGAATCCCTGTCTCAGGAGTTGGACCTGTAAGAGTGAATAATTGAAAAAGCGGAAACGCCGCAAGACTTAACAAACAAACGAAGACGATAATACCAATTTGAATAAAAGAATTTTTCTTAAAGGTTTGAAGCGCAAATTTCATTTTCCAGCTATTCCTCGATCAGATTTTACAAGTATCACAGTGAGGCATTGCGGCTCCAAAAGAGTCAATGATTTTTAGACATACTTTTGTCCTATATATTTATCCTTTATTCTTTTCTTATAACTTAAGCCATATTTTAGGCTTGCGATACTTAGTTAATCTTGACTAAAAGAAAAACGGCGAATTATTGACTTATAAATCTTCTTTTCGCTTCTAAAGTAAATTTTATATATTTTAAATCGCGGAAAGTGAATCCCATAAGGCAAAATGTCTCATAAAAAAATTTCAATATGATCAATCGAATCCGAAAACAAGCTTTAAACGTAATTATCATTTTAATTTTTACGGCATTATCCGCCGTTTACTCCGCTGAAATCGTTTTAAAAGACGGCAGTTCTTTTATAGGCAAGGTTCAGGAAGAATCAGACATTCGAATCCGATTTCTTTGGAAAGAGAAGTCTTACGAGATCCCAAGAAAGGATATTGTATCGATCGACCCGACAAAGAACGGCTCCGACACTTCCTATCATTACACTTCTTTCCAATTAAAAGACGGAAGTACTTTAAAGGGGATAGTCGCGGAAGAATCTGAAAAGGAGTTAATGATTAAGACTGATCTCGGATTTATTCATTTAGATAAAAACAAAATCCGTTCCTCGGATGCACCCGAGACACTAAGCCCGATTTTAAATCCAAAATATTTGAATACCGGGGACAAAAACTGGAATCATAAAATCGGGGTTTCTTTCCAAGCTCTATCAAACGGCGCGCCGCTTGGAGCCTCCAATCCGGCGACTTATGGCGGAGCTTTTTACATTGAACCTGCTTTCTTTGAGTTATGGAAATTTAGACCTGGCCTTAGACTTGAGTATCAAGTTTCGAATTCGAATTCATCGAATTATACTTTTTTGAATCAGTTTTTTTATCTCAACCGTTCCTTTCGAATCGGAGACAGCTTAATTTGGGATTTTTATTCTAATATAGGAATTGGCTCCTCGACAATTCAGCATTCTGGAAATAGCCAAAGATTCTCTGGAACCAATCCCGCACTCTATTTTGAATTTGGTTGGCAAGGTCTACAGATTAAATCCGTTGTATTTCGCACTGGAATTCGTTCAACCTGCTTCTTTGAATCTAATGGTCAGGTTTGCAATGCAGGAATTGAAATCGGAGCCTTACTCATACTATGAAAATTTTCACTTATCGCTTTTTAAATTTGTTAAAGGACGGAAATAAGAAATGAATAGAGCCAGTAAAGTAACTTTGAGGTTTATATTTACTCTGATTTTTTTGGTGAGCTTTCTTAACTGTAAGCATGATAAAAAAGGCTCCGATTTAGAAATGTTATCGATTCTTCAATTAATTTCCGGTATCGGCGCACCTGGACCGAAACCTGAATGGACAAGATTATTTACTCAAAGCTCTCCAGGCACAATCAGTGCCAATTCGATCACTGCCGGTCAAAGCGATGTGTATATAACTGGAAATGTTTCTGCGAACCTAGATGGACAACCATTAACCGGTGTTTATGATTTATTTGTTACGAAATACAACTCATCCGGCTCAAAGCAATGGACTAGGTTACTCGGAATCGCAGGAGATGGGGCGATTCCTTATTCAATCACTTCGGATAATTCAGGGAACGTTTATGTTGTAGGAGAAACAAACGGAGCCTTAGACGGACAGACCTTTTCGGGTACTCCGGACTTTCTTGATTTTAACATCTTTGTCGTTAAGTATGATTCTAACGGCTCAAAACAGTGGACGAGACTTCTTGGAATCGCAGGAGGCGGATCCGCGCGAGCAACCAGCGTCACCTCGGATAATTTAGGAAATATTTACGTAACCGGAACTTCTGTAAGCGGTTTCGATGGACTTACGTTCGCGGGTGGTGGAACTGGATATTTTTTGGTGAAATATAACTCTTCCGGTACCAAGCAATGGTCAAAGCTATACCCTGAAAACACTTCACCTTTAGGTATTGCTTATGATAATAGCCTTGGAAAGATTTTTACAATCGGCACAACGACTGGATCTTTTTCCAACGGAATTTCTGGAACCGACTCGCTTCTGATTCAATTCGATAATAATGGAAATAAAATTTGGACAAAACAAACCGGCGCGGCTGGAAAAAATACCATTTTCAAGGGAGTAATCTGCGACAATAACGGTAACGTTTATGCAACTGGTTCCACGGATGGAAACATAGACGATCAAGTCGAATCCGGCGAAAATACTCTAGACCTTCTTCTTATAAAATTTGACGGCAACGGCAATCGGACCTGGGCGAGACAATTAGGTTTTACCGGAAGTATTTTTGAAGTTGCGAGTAAAAAAGCCGAAGGCAAAGGGATCTCGATCGGTAAAAATCAGGACATTTATGTTACTGGCTATACAACCGGAAATTTAGATAAACAAACTCACGCCGACTCAAGCAATTCAAAGCACAACGTATTTATTGCTAAGTATGATTTTAGCGGAAATAAAATCTGGACTTCACTTTTAGGAACCAAGGGTTTCAATAGCGATGCCAATTCAATAACCGTCGATCAACAAGGCCATCCTTATATAACAGGAAATACGAACGGTCCGCTTAACGGGGAATCCTTTATTGGCAATGTTGGGAATTCCACAAATCTTTTTATTTCAAAATACTAATATTTAAAATCTTTCAAATACAAAAAATTCAATGAAACATTTACTACTTTTATCCTTATTTTTTTTTACAGTTCTGTGCGGGCAATCGCCTTTGATAGATGGGGCTAATCTTGATACTCACAAGATCGATGGCTTCCCTTTGGTTATCCCAGGAGCTACAAGCGCGACTTTCATATTTAAGTGCAAAGCGGAGTCATCTGCGGCGGTCGCTTTCGGTAGAGGGAGTATCGAAGGAGTCATGCCGAGCATAACAAACTCGAAAGATCATATCGTAGTAATCAATAACCTTGAAACACAGACAAACTACTTCTATTCGGCTTTCTGTGGAGACCTTCAATCTCCTCCTAATCCGTTACTTCTCACTTTCCAAACCCTCGTAAGCGACCAGCCACAAAAGACCCGAGGAATTTGGATCGTTGGCGGCCTCGGAGCCGGTATTTCGCCTATTGCCCAAATTGATTTATATGATCCGGTTACAAACCAGTGGATTCCATCGATTACAAGTGTTCCTACTCCAAGAACTTACTCCAATATCGTTTCTCATCAGAATAAAATCTATGTTATGGGCGGCTTGGTAAAATCAGGAGTCACTTTTACAGCAGTGAATACTGTAAACGAATATGATCCTTTTAATAACGTCTGGAAAACAATGGCTTCTATGCCTGATACACATCAGGGCGGGATCGCTTTTTCGTCTGGAAACGACATATACATTATCTCAGGGACTACTTCGGCGGATATGACGACCGGCACTCTTGCAAACACAGTTTACAAGTTCACTCCTTCTTTAGGAACCAGTGGAACCTGGTTAAAGTATGTTTCTAACAGTGCGATTTTTCAACGTGTTGATATGCCAGGTTGTGCGATTCACGATACTTTGTTTTTCTCCGGTGGACGCCGAAACACGGACGGTCTTCCATTTAACACTTCGGACGCTTATATACCTAGCGGAAATACGACGACTTCTCTCGTTGAAGCGACCATCAGCCAGGCAAAATACGGAGCCGCAATGGCTTGTTATCGCCCGAATCCTAAAGACATCTATCCCGCTGATCCTGCGGCTATTTTAATTGCGGGAGGATCAACAACGTCTGACGTGTTTCAACCCCCTACCTCAGTAACCTCTTCTAATACTTTTGATTACAGTTTAGCTACGACTTCAAATTATTTAGCCGGAGGGATTCTGCCAACCGCACTGTATTTTCCCTCGATGGAAATATCTTACGAACTTAGGAGAGCTTTTCTTTTCGGGGGAGCCAATCTAACAAACGTTCCACAAGATAAAGTATATTCTATGGATTTAGGAAATCCTACAACGACCCCATGGAGAACTGAGACCACTGTCTTGCCTGTCGCTCGATACGGCCACAAAGCAGTAATCCTTAGTAGATAATTATGAAAAAAATTTTTAGTACAATCTTACTCTCCCTTATTTTTATATTTAATTCCATTCAGTCTCAAAGTGTTGGAGAGAATACTTCTTACCAGCAAATCAAAGACTATATCGATTCAAATCGAGTAGCCGAAGCGCAATCTCTTTTAGATGAATGGGTAAAAATCAATCCAAACGATGTAACTCTACAGCTCTATCAAACAGAAACTTGGATCAAGGTAGCGGATCAAAAATATAAGGAACGAAAATTCAAAACTGCATTTTCTTATTATGAAAAAGCATTTTCTAACTGGCCGAATAACCCTTCCCTTCGAGCTAGGTATATGGAATTGAAGGGCAAAAAGCTCGTTGATAACGTTTCTTCTCCAATTTTTAAAACTCGCTTCTCTGGATTTGAATCTTCTTTAAAAGAAAATACCAGTTTAACAAATTCCTTTCAAGAGATGAGTGAGTCGCTTAAACAGATCAAAATTGAAATCCATAATTTGCAAGAAAAGTCGAATGAACTTTACCTTACACTTTCCTTGATTTCGTTTTCGATACTTCTTCAATGTTTTATTCTTTTCAAAATTGGGTTTCGTCGCTAAAGACTCCCCTACCCTCTTCAATTATTTTCAATGTGTTTCAAACTGATTGTTTTTAGAAGCAAGCTCAAGTGAGGCATACACCTCGAATAGGTAACGAGCAATCGGATCTTTAACTTCAATTATTGTAAGATCCCAAGTCGAAATTTTTTCCTTAGCATTTTTAAATCTTTTTTCGAACCCTTTCGATTTCATGATCTCGTCACGAGTCCCCTTCGCTTTCGTCCCTTTCTTAGCAATCAAATAGGCCAATGATGCACTATAGTGATCCCGTCCTTTTAAATGTTGGTTCACTCTTCTGCAAACTTCATCTGAAATTCCAATATACATACATTGTCCTTTATGAGTAAACATGTATGCGCCGGAAATATCCTCCTTCGATTCTAATTTAAAATGATTCTTAACTTCTTTGAAAATTGCACCTTTCCCAAACCCTTTTTTTACAAATTTCTTCATGCTTACGGGATTCTTTTTTCTTAACTTTAAAGTAACGAGTAACTTAGGTAGCGTTTTGTTTGAGTATGTTATATAAACTGATTCAAATTTGTTCATTTTTTCGATTCATATACTCGTATAATTTTTTTTGTATGCCATTGTCTTGGGATACTATGTGCGACCTAAAATTTTGAAAACTTTCAAGTGCCTCTTGGCTTAAATCCGAAGTGTGAATATAAGGTTTCCCTTCTCCGAATAAATTTGAACTCTTTGGAGTTCTTTGATTTACTTCCTCTAACAACCTTGATTCTGTCTCAAATCCTAATCCCTTGAATGAATTTTCATAATCTTTTCTTTGAGCTCATTTATATTATGAAAAAACCCTTCATAGTCGTTACTTAGAACCCCGATCCATAACCACCAAATTCTGTATATATGCTTTTCTTGCTGGCTAATCGAGTTCATTCCCGACGATTTTACTTTAAGTTCCAATTCGAATATAGCTTTTGACAGAGAATGAGTGCCTTTGTAATCCATTATTTACTTCCACCGAAGTGAATGTTTAAATGGAAAGTTGATTTCTATTAATGAACTCGAAAATCATAAACTCTAGAAAGGATTCCGATTCTTCTAATTTCTTCTCAAGTATCCCTATCCTTTGAATTAGCTCGATAGTTAAATCCACCAATTCATCATCCTCTTTAATTCCAGATCCGCTTAACATTTCTGGTAAAAGAAACATAACTCCTTTGTAATCACCCGCCAACTCATAAACTCTTAACTGCATTAAAGAGAAGTAAGTTTGTTGAATCTGCACTTCATCCAAATTATTTATATAATCATAAATCAATCCCTGAGTTACCGAATATGATAAATCCCGGATTAGAGTTACAACAAGTTGAGCCGGGGAAAGCGAGTCATACATAGACTCATCTCTATTATTCTCGATGAAATTTAATGACCCGTTTAATGCGAAGCTTTCTTCTTTCGAACTAAGTTCCATATCTCTTTGACTCCTCGAAATATTCTTTATTAGAATAATTCCCTTTTCCTGTAAATACTACTGGGAACTTCCGAAACCGCCCTTATTGATATTTCGGTATCAATAGAGTCGATTTTTCATGGCAGAGTGACCATTAGAATATCATAAAATACTGTTTCAATTGATTTTTCCTCATGCCGCCTCTTTTTCTATTTCGTGTATCAAATTATTATAAACGATGGTATGCGGAAATTCAGAAAGATCTTCAAAGTAATGTTTGATATGCTTCACGAGTCGTTCTGGAATCCCTGATTCGAAAACGATGGTAAGTGCTTCGTATTTGAACTTAGCTTCTTTGAGATATTTTAGATCTGACGCCATAAGTCTTCTTTCCGAGTATTCTAAAAAGTCTTCATAACTTACGTTTCGAAATTCAATTCTCTTTTCTGGTTCCTTTTGTAATCCAATGTCGGATTGCAGTAACTCTGTATCCACTTTTGCCGAATCGGATCTCTTGGGATGTTCGTGTTTTCGAAATGAAGTGATTTTTACTTCAAAACGTTCCTCTACATTGTTCGAGTAAAAGTTTACTATGAAGTGATGTTTTGATTCCTCAACTGGATCGTTTATAGTCACGACTTTTGCCATTAAATCTACTTCAACTTTCAAGTTAATCAAGTGCTCTTTAGTTCCACTTGGTATGGGAAGTGAATTTATATACTGACAGCAGTTACTCCAATCCGGGGCATATTTAATTACTGGTTTTGTTTCTGTATTTTTTTCCTCTGATCGTTCAAACTTATTTTTTCGATTTTTAATTTCCTGTATTTTTTCAAGTCCTTCAAAAGTGGAAAGAATCGAATTTCTATAAGAATATAAAGAACCGATTGAAAAGGCCATACATTGCCAATACGGTAATTCACTAAATTTTTCGGCCTCTTTAATAAAGATTAATTTCTTAGTTAAAGTTCCGACGGTATCGACTGAAAGGCTATCATCTTCTTCTGACCACTTTTCTAAAATCTTAGATTCCTTTTCTTTCGTATCCTCTAACAAAGTATATTTTGATTTTGAATTCGAGTTTTCAATCTCAGACTTGATCCTTTCCCTATATAGAGATAGTATAGATTCTGAAAACTTCGCGCCTGCGCGCTTATTTTCTTTTTTATCTGTGTTTATTGTTTGTACTTTAATTTCAGACCCATCCCCTGTTGAGTGCTTAGAGTCCACTTTCTGTTGAGTGGCAGTATCAGGGTGTGGAGTGGTAGCATTGGGATGTGAACTGCTGGATTCTTCGGGGAAAGTAATATCTGCCTCTTGTTTTTCCTGTTCAAAATTTTTGATTTTGGAAATGGGTTTCGTTTTAATTTTCTTAATTCTGAAGATTTCCCGAAAGAAATTACCAAAGGCATCCAATAAATTTAAAAACGCGACTTTTCTCGAAGAATTATTTTTTGAAACTTTTGATCGGCCAAAGGACTGTGGGCTAATTACGAGGCGGTCTCGATAGATGCTTTGCTTAAAAGGATTTTTTCTGTCTTCAGATAGCCAAACGGGTGTTTCCGGTTTTAATCTGTAAATTGAGAAAAGGTGCCTTTCGGTTCCATCCTTTGTCTTTCTAAGTTCGCGGGTAATCATATTAGTTTTTAGTAGTCTTGATATTGCGTTACTTACCGATGTTTCTTTTTTCTCTAATCTTTCCCCGAATGCGATGTTTGTCATTGTGCATCCTTCAGGACGGCCTGAGTAAAAATGAATTATAGAGAAAAGAATCTTTTCTAGATCCGTAAGATTCTTTCCGTTTACAAGACCGTATTCGATTTTGGTATACTGTTCATCGATAAAAAGCGGCCTTTCATTGTTTGAAGGAAATCCGTCTGCTATCCTTTGGGCATAGGTATAATGGTCGTCGAGACTAATTGTAGCTTCCACGTTTTTATCCGTTTTGCAGTGCCAGACATACTGAGGGCGCAGCACGGCAAAGGTATTACCCTACTCTTTTAAGAAACGGGGAGCTATGATCAGGGCTTAGAGCCTTTGGGAATAGGTCCACATTTCCATATCGAATTCGGCCGTTTGTCAGAGGGGCCGCTTAGGTATGTCGCCTAAGTTTATGGGGTACATGTATAGTTAAAAATGAAAAGTTGCGTCAATTAAATTATGTCTCCTAAATGAAAAAAAGAGACATAATTTAAGCTTAGTACATGATTAGTGAATTTTGGAAGGTCGCCTGCGGGGCCTCTGACCTCCCCGCTGGCTTTTCGATATGGAAATGGTGAGTAAAATTCTCTACTCAAGAACAACCTTACTTATTTCAAAATCGAGTACAAGAATTTTATTTTGTTTTTTTACTTTTTTTTCCTGCGATCTTCGCTAGGGCACTTTCGTAGATTGATTTTTCGGTATTTAGGTTATCGATTTTTTTTTCGATGCCATTGATTAGTTTTTTTAACTGGTCGGCACTTAGTGTTTTTGCAAAAGCTGATTTGTCTTTAGTCGCATCCTTTTTATCTTCAGTCTCATTTTTTAAGGATTTCGAAAAGCTTCTTACTTCTTGTTTTTTTAATATTGTACCACTGATTGCATGTTCTTCTAATAAATTAAATACCGACCCCTTGTCCTTTTTTAGGCTAGATTGGAGGTCGACTAACGTTGTTGTTGGCAATGAAAATAAGTAGCTGTTTAATTTTGGATTATTCTTAGTTTCTTCGGATAATTTGTTAATCAATTTTGCATGTGTAATTTTTTGGTTTACCCAATCTTCGGACTTACGAAGTATTTCTGCTAACTTTTCAATTTTGTAGCCTCTTTCATTGCAAATATTAAAAATTGCAATGGCCGTTTCGCTATCGGTTAAATCTTTCCTTTGTAAGTTCTCTAATAATTTTACTTCTTGAATAGTTTCAGGTGGGATTTGCTTTATATCCGCGACGAATGCGGGTATAGTTTCTTCTTTGTTGATTTTGAATGCTTTAAGCCTCCTCTCCCCCCAGATTAGCTCATAGTGGTCGCTATGTTTCCTTACCCCGATCGGTTGGAGAAGGCCGCGATCCTTAATATTTTTAGCAAGCCCCTTAAGCTCGGCCTCGTCGAAAAATTTTCGAGGGTTGTTTGTGGATCGAATTTGGGAAATCGGTATTTCGAAAAGCTTTAATCCATTTCTTGATTTTGGCTTATTCTGGCTCGCTTTTAGATCGGCGATAATTGCACTTTCTTTATTTGATACATCGTGTTCATTTGAAGGTTCCTCGTTTTCAATACTAAAGGAGCTGGTTAAATCGATTCCGTTTTTAGAGTATTTCATGATTTTAAATAATCCTTTAAAAAACTTTAGCCGGCTAAAGTTTTTGAGAAAAGTCCGAGCTCAGACATTAATTTGTCGGCAAGCGCGCTAAACGCCGCT